>DATHTQ010000295.1:0-18665 GCA_035463055.1 Candidatus Limnocylindria bacterium | reverse complement strand
GCATCATCGGCATCCGCAAGGACATCCGCGCGCGCATCGGCAAACAGGCCGGCGACACCGTGCGCGTGACCGTCACGGAGCGCTGAGCTGTCAAAAAAGGTTTGCGGACCTTTTTTGTTTTTTGGATTGCTGTGGAACTTTTTCGGCAGAGCCGAAAAGCCCCGCGCTCGTCGTCGTGGACTTCACACTGTTCGCGAGTGCTTTTCGTGGAAAAACCCTCTCTCACACGTTCCGTCGCTCCTCCTCTCCTCCAAAAACTATCGGTTTTGTCGGGGGGGGACGAAAGCCGGGCGACACGATTTCCATCGGAGGGCTGCCGCCCCCGATACCCCCGCTTCCGTCACTATAGCCAAGGTTTTTAATAAGCTGTGCCGGGCGCCAAGCCCGGTTTTTCAACCCAGGATATCCCGTCTGCTATACATATGATACGCCCCGAAGGTGAGCCCCGCAGCGAGAACAGCCGAAAGCAGAAAATAAGGCAGGTCCAGCGTGCGCCTGTCCATCACCTTGAGGGCGTCGAAGTAGCGGAACGGGGTCAGGAACCCCAGCCATTCGATGCCGCCGGCGAGGTCGATGACCGTCTTTAGGAGGAAGGTCCCCAGGATGACCGCGGTCGCGATGCCGGAGGCGCGCGCGGCGCTGCGGGACCACGCCCCCAGGAACAGGCCGATGCTGAGGAACAGGACCTGGATGACGAGCAGCGCCGCCGCGACCCACGCGATGGGCACGGTCAGCGACGGACCCGTGTTCTGCGCGTTCACGAACAGGATCGAGGCGGCGAACGTCACGAGGTTGTACAGCACGACGTACGTCAGCGCCGCGAGGGATTTCGCGGTCACCGCCTGGGCCCGCGTGATGGGCCGGGACAGCAGGAAGTCCGCCGTCCTGTCCCGCTCCTCCTTGGCCAGGATGCCCGCGCCCAGCAGGCACGCGTGCACGGAGGTCAGCAGCAGGAAATAGAGGAAGAAGACGCTGTAGAACACCCCGATGGAGTTCATGTCCATCCCCGGCTCCACCCCGAGCACCCTGAGCAGGCCCTGGGGGAGCGCACGGAACATCTCGTTGGCGGACTCGCCGGTCTTGGCGAACGCGGAATACTTCATCATCCCCGCGGCGACGAGGAACACCATGGCGGCCGCCCAGACGAGGAACGACTTGGCGTTGGCCCTCAGTTCCCGGCGGTACACGTTCACGGCAAGGGGCCTGCGGACGTCATGCGGCATAAAAATCCTTCCTTTGGTACAGCAGGAAGGCCAGGGAGGTGAAGGCGGTAAACACGGCGAAGCCCGCCAGCAGGAAGCCCGTGTCGTAGCCGCGGGCGGCGATGACGGCCGACCCCTTGAACCAGGCGAAGGGCGTCAGGTAGGCCAGCTTCGGGTCCCGCAGGGACTCGTTGACCATGTTGATGATGAAGAAGAAGAACACGACGCCCAGCGCGATGGGGGTGACCGACTTGATTTTCCGCGCCGCCGCGGCGACGGCGAGGCCCAGCCCCACGAAGAACAGCTGGACGAAGAACGTGGAGAAGAGCAGCAGCGCGAGGAGCCCCGCGTCGAAGGTCTCCGACATGGCCAGCCGGGCCGCCGCCAGCCCCGCCGCGAACACGGCGGCGTTCTGGGCGACGAGGAGGACGAGGATGGAGCCCAGCTTGCCGAAGAACACGGCGGAGCGGCGCACCGGCCGCGTCAGCAGGAAGTCCGCCGCGCGCCTGCGCCCCTCCTCGGACAAAAGCTGGACGCCCAGCTTCATCCCATAGACCGCGCCGATGAGGACGACGTACATGCCGATGAAGCTGAAGTACCCCTCGGCGGTCGAAAGGTCCACGTCGGCCAGCCCGAACGCGGCCTTGAACTCCGCGGGGAAGTACTGCATCATGTCGTTCATCAGCTTGATGTTGGACCGCAGGGAATGGAAGAACGAGCCGAACAGCGCGATCGCGGCCGCCATGCCGGCGGTGAAGTACACCCAGGACCGCAAGGCGCGCTTCAGCTCATGGACGACGATGTTCATCGCCTGCGCCTCCTTCCACGGGTTCCCCGCCGCGGGCGTAGTAGTGCATGAAGATTTCCTCGAGGTCCGGCTCCTCCACCAGGAGGTTGTTCAGCCGGTGCGCGCTGATGCGCCGCACGACGACGCTTATGTCGCCGGCGAACAGGAAGCTGGCCTCGTTCCCCTCCGCGTGGAAGGCGCTGACGCCCGGGTCCGCCCCGAGGCCTTCGGGGACCCCATCCGCGAACTCGATGCGGATCTTCTTGTAGGCGGTGTCGCGCAGGGCGGCGACGCCCTCGACCTTGACGATGCTGCCTTCCTTGATGATGGCGACGCGGGAGCAAAGCTTCTGCACCTCCGGCAGGATGTGCGAGGAGAGAAGCACCGTCGCGCCATTTCGATTCTCGTCTCGCAGCAGGTCGAAGAACGTCCTCTGCATCAGGGGGTCCAGGCCGCTGGTCGGCTCGTCCAGGATGATCAGCCGCGGCTCGTGCAGCAGGCCCTGGACAATGCCCACCTTCTTCTTGTTGCCGTAGCTAAGGTCGTCGATTTTCCGGTTCAGGTCGAGGTCCATCGCTCCGGCGAGGTACTTCAGCCGCTTCGAGAAGTCCTTCCCGTAGAAGGAGGCGGAGTATTTGAGCAGGTCCAGCACCTTCATGCCGTCGTAATAGCTGACCTCGCCCGGCAGGTAGCCGACCAGCCGCCGCACCTCGTGGCCCTGCGTGACGCAGTCCTTCCCGAAGATCAGGGCCGTGCCGGAGGTGGGGCGCAGCAGGCCCATCAGCGTGCGGATGGTCGTTGACTTCCCGGCGCCGTTGGGCCCGATGAAGCCGAACATCTCGCCCTCGCGGACGTCAAAGCTCACGTCCCGGATGCCGCGCGCCTTGCCGTAGTATTTGGTCAGGTTCCGGATCTCGATGACGCTGCTCACGAAAGCCCTCCTCGCCGCGGGCGGGTGCCGCCCCGGGACGCGATGCGTGCTGGATTCCTTGCCGCGGCAAGTATAGGTACGCCGTGCCCGCGTGTCAACATTGCGTAAACGTCCCGCTTCATTCGTAATGAAAAAGGCGGGCGCATGCCCGCCTGCTGTTATCCGGTTGCCTTCCGCGCCGTCGGAAGGCCGTTGGTTCTTGGTTGTTTTCCGTCAGGGCGTCTTCCCGAGGTAAGCGAGGATGCCGCCGTCCACGTAGAGGATGTGCCCGTTGACGAAGTCGCTGGCGGCGCTCGCGAGGAACACCGCGGGGCCGACGAGGTCGTCCGTGGTACCCCAGCGCGACGCCGGCGTGCGCGCGCCGATGAACGCGTCGAAGGGATGGCGGCTCCCGTCAGGCTGCCGCTCTCGCAGCGGCGCCGTCTGCGGCGTGGCGATGTAGCCAGGCCCGATGCCGTTGCACTGGATGTTGTACTGCCCGTACTCGCTGGCGATGTTGCGGGTCAGCATCTTGAGCCCGCCCTTGGCGGACGCGTACGCGCTGACGGTCTCGCGGCCCACCTCGCTCATCATCGAGCAGACGTTGATGATCTTGCCGCTCCTGCGCTCCATCATCGCCGGCAGGACCGCCTTGGCGCAGATGAACGGGGCGGTGAGGTCCACGTCGATGACCTCGCGGAAGTCCTTTGCGGGCATCTCGTGCATGGGGACTCGCTTGATGATGCCCGCGTTGTTGACCAGGATGTCCACGGGACCGACCTCACGCGCGATCTGTTCCGCCAGGGCCAGCACCGCCTGCTCGTCCGTCACGTCGCAGACGTACCCGTGCGCCCGGATGCCGCGTTCGCGGTATGCCTCCAGGCCCTTGTCCACCGATTCCCGGCGGATGTCGTTGAAGACGATTTCCGCGCCCGCGTCGTGCAGCCCGCAGGCGATCGCGAAGCCGATGCCGTAGGTGCCGCCCGTGACCCAGGCGACCTTGCCCTTGAGTGAAAAGAGTTCCATCGCTTCCTCCAATGCTTCAGCCCTGGCGGGCGTGGGGCCGCCCCGGGCCCTAGCGCAGCTGCGCCATCGGGACGGCGTCCATGTCGTCGAACGCCTGGTTCTCGCCCACCATGCCCCAGATGAACGTGTACGCCCGGGTGCCGCTGGCGGCGTGGATGCTCCAGCTCGGGGAGATCACGGCCTCGTGGTTGCGCATGACGATGTGGCGCGTTTCATTCGGCTGCCCCATGTAGTGCATGACCAGCGCGTCCCCCGGCAGGTCGAAATAGAGGTACACCTCCATGCGCCGGTCGTGGGTGTGGCAGGGCATGGTGTTCCATACGCTGCCGGGCTTGAGGCTCGTCATCCCCATGACGAGCTGGCAGCTTTCCACCTGGCCGGGCAGGATGTACTTGGTGATGACGCGGTGGTTGCTCGTCTCCAGGGCGCCGAGTTCCACGCTCTGGCATTCCTCCGGCCTGATGAGGACGGTGGGGTATTCCGTGTGCGCGGGGGCGGAATTGAGGTAGAACAGGGCGGGGTCGTCCGCGCTGTCGCTAAGGAACGAGACGTCCCTGGCGCCGCGCCCAACGTACAGGCCGTCGCGGCCGCGCAGCGCGTATTCCTGGCCATTCGCCCGGACCCTGCCGGGACCGCCGATGTTGATGACGCCCAGCTCGCGCCGCTCCAGGAAGTGCTCCGCGTGCAGCTCCTTCCCCTGGTCCAGCTTCAGCTCGCGGGATTTCGGCGCGGCGGAGCCCGCGATGATGCGGTCGATGTGGCTGTAGACGAGTTTCACTTCATCGGGCATGAACAGGCCCTGGATGAGGAACTCGCGGCGCAGGCCCTCGGTGTCCATCTGCCGGACGGCCTCGGGGTGTGACGCGTACCTGATTTCCATGGTTCCCTCCCTGCGGTGTTTTCGGGGGCTACCGCTGCACGCGCCCCGAGCCGCTGCCCCGCATGAGGGCCTCGGCTTCCTGGACGGTGACGCGGTTGAAGTCCCCGTTGATGGTGTGCTTGAGGCAGCTGGCCGCGACCGCGAACTCCAGCGCGTCCCCCGCGCTTTCGTACGTGTTGAGGCCGTAGATGAGCCCGGCGCAGAAGCTGTCGCCCCCGCCCACGCGGTCCACGATGTCGGTGATCTCGTATTCGCGGCTCACCAGGAACTCCACCCCGTCGTACAGGCATGCCTGCCAGACGTTGCGGTCCGCGGACAGCGAGCGGCGCAGCGTGACGGCGACCTTGCGGACGCCCGAAAAGCGCGCCATCGCCTCGCGCGCGACCGGCAGGTACGCCTGCGGGTCGATATGGCCGCGGTCCGCGTCCTGGCGCTCGCCCTTGATGCCGAGGCTCTTCTCGAAATCCTCCTCGTTGGCGACCAGGACGTCCGCCTGCTCGGCGACGCTCTCCATGACCTCGTTCGCCTTTTTCCCGTACTGCCACAGGTTCTTGCGGTAGTTGAGGTCCAGGCTGACGGTCAGCCCCATCCGGCGCGCCTCGCTGGCCGCCTCGAGCGTCAGGTCCGCCGCGGACTGGCTCAGGGCGGGGGTTATGCCGGTCAGGTGCAGCCAGCCGGCGCCGCCAAGGATGGCTTCCCAGTCCAGGTCGCCGGGCTTGGCCTCCGCGATGGAGCTGTTCATCCGGTCATAGATGACCTTGCTGGGCCGCTGGTTGCTGCCGGTCTCCAGGAAGTAGATGCCCATCCGGCTGCCGCCGCGCGCCACCTGCGACACGTCGACGCCGAACCCGCGCAGCTCGCGCAGGCAGGCCTCCGCGAGGTCGTTCTTCGGCAGCTTCGTCACGTAGGAGACGGGCAGGCCGAAGTTGGCGAGGGAGACGGCCACGTTGGCCTCGCCGCCGCCGAAGGTCGCCTCCATCAGGTGGGTCTGCAAAAAACGCTCGAACCCCGGCGGCTTGAGCCGGAGCATGATCTCCCCGAAGCACACGAACCTTTTCATGCCGCCCTACCTGCGCATCAGGTGCAGCGCGAAGCCGCCTATCTCGCCGTCCATGTAGACGAGCTTCGGCTCGCCCTTGCCGTCCACGGCGAGGGTGGTGTCGTCGAAGGTGAACCCCCTGCGCTCCAGGTGCCACCTGGCGCGCCGCACGCTCGCGGTGCCGACGGCGATGTGCCCGTGCGTCCCGCGCCCGACCCGCTTCATGGCCTCGAACGCGGTGCCGACGAAGCTGGCATTGGGGCTGTCGTTCCCCACCGGCCAGCCGGTGAAAAGGCTGAGTTTCTTCGCGGTCTCCGCCGCGGCCTCGGCGCTGTCGTGGTTGAAGCCGATGTGCACGATCTCGAAGCCCAGCAGCAGCTTCACCGCCTCGGCGGCCAGGGTCCGGATCTTGTCCCAGTCGCCCCTGTCGATGGCGTCGCCCGGCACCATCCAGCTGCCCCCGCACGCGAGGACGTTGGGGATGGCGAGGTACTCCCGCAGGTTCTGCTCGCTGACGCCGCCCGTGGGGACGAACTTCATTTCATGGTAAGGCCCCAGCAGCGCCTTGAGCATCTTGACGCCGCCCAGCGGCTCCGCGGGGAAGAACTTGACGGCCTCAAGCCCCAGCCCCATCGCGGTCTCGATGTCCGACGGCCCCGCGCACCCGGGCAGGACGTCATAGCCCTTGTCCAGGCAGTGGCGCACGACGGCCGGGTTCATGCCCGGGGAGACGATGTAGCGCGCGCCCGCCTCCCACGCCTGGTCGGCCTGCTCGGCCGTCAGCACCGTGCCCGCGCCCAGCAGCACGTCCGGCAGCGCCTCGTGCACCAGCCGGATGCTCTCGCGCGCCGCCTTGGTGCGGAAGGTGATCTCGGCGACCGGGAGGCCGCCTTCATACAGCGCGCGGCAGAGCGGGACCGCGTCCTCCGCCCTGTCCACCTTGATGACGGGGATGATGCCGGCCATGGAGAGTTGGTCCATCATGCGACATGTTCCTTTCCCGCGCAAGCGGAGAAGCGGCCTGCATGCCGCTTCCGTATTGGCGCCTGGATTGTACTACTTTTCGTCCGGGGTGACAAAATCCCACCTGGCGGGCGAGAACACGTCGACCAGCACCGTCGCTTCCAGCGATTCCACCCCGTGGACGGCGTAGGGGGGGATGAGCACGCTGTCGCCTTCCCCGACCTCGCGGGTCTCGTCCCCCAGCGTGAAGCGCATCCGCCCGCTCTTGACGTAGGTGACCTGCGAATGCGGGTGGGAGTGCATCGAGGCCTTCGCGCCCGCCTCGAAGGCGATTTCGCACATCATCAGGGCCTCGCTGTACGCCAGCACCTTGCGGGTGATCCCGGGCTCCGCGGTGACGGCTGTCCTGTCCGCGCCTTTTACAAACATTTCACGTACCTCGGGCAAGCCCCGGCAGCCACAGGGAGACGGCCGGGATGAGGATGGCGGACAGCCGCGCGGCGGCCATCGCCGGGCACGCCGCCGCGCGCTGCGTGAGTCACTCCTTGGAGGGGATTACGAAATCCCACCTGGGGGGCGAGAAGACGTACACCAGCACCGTCCTCTCCAGCGGCTCGACCCCGTGGGCCACGTAGTTCGGGATGAGCACGCTGTCGCCTTCCAGGATTTCCCGGGTCTCCTCGCCCAGCGTGAAGCGCATCCGCCCGCTCTTGACGTAGATGACCAGCGAATGCGGGTGGGAGTGCATAGCGGCGTTCGAGCCCGCTTCAATGATGAACTCACACATCATCAGCGACTCGTTGTACGCCAGCACCTTGCGGGTCACGCCAGGTTCCGCCGCCTCCGCCTTGCGTTCATTCCCGTGTACGAACATTTTTCACCTCAATGCAGTCCCGGGAGCCACAGCGAGATGGCCGGGATGAAGATGACGAACATCAGCGCGATGACCATCGTCAGGTACATCGGCAGCATGGCCTTGCTGGTCGCCTCCAGCGAGGTCTTGCCGACCGCGCACCCGACGTACAGGGCGCTGCCGACAGGGGGTGTGCACAGGCCGATGGCGAGGTTGAAGATCAGCATCACGCCGAAGTGCACGGGGTGCATCCCGATGGCCGGGCTGGTGACCACGGGCAGCAGGATGGGGGTCATGATCATGATCAGCGGCGCCATGTCCATGACGCAGCCCAGCACCAGCAGCATGAGGTTGATGAGCAGCAGCAGCACCACCTTGCTCTGGGAGACCGACAGCAGCGCACGGGTGATCTGGTCCGGGATGCGCAGGTCGGTCATCATGTAGGCGAACGCCTTGGCCGTGGCGATGAGGGTCATCACGATGGCGAGGGTCTTCAGCGCCCGGCGCAGCACGTGGCCGAAGTTGCGGATCTTCGCCGAGCGGAAGAACACGTAGGTGATGATGAACGTGTACACGCAGGCGATGGCCGAGGACTCGGTCGCCGTGAAGATGCCCGCCGCGATGCCGCCGATGATGATGACGAAGATCATCATGGGCGCGATGGCCCGCAGCATGATGCCGGCGGCCCTTCCCTTGAAGGACTCCTCGGTGCCGCGGGGGAAATTGAACCGCCTCGCGAAGATGACGCACAGCCCCAGCAGGGCCATGCCCAGCGAGATGCCCGGCACCATGCCCGCGATGAGCATCGTCCCCGCGGACACGCTGCCCCCGGCCGCCAGGGCGTAGATGACCATGTTGTGGCTCGGGGGGATGAGCACGCCCTGGCATGCGGTGGTGACCGTCAGGCCGACGGCGAACTCGGGCTTGTAGCCCTGCTTCTTCATCATCGGCACCACGACGGAGCCCAGGGAGGATACGTCCGCGACCGCCGACCCGGAGATGCCGCCGAAGAGCATCGAGCTGAGCACGTTGATGTACGCCAGGCCGCCGCGCATGCGCCCCACGGCGAGGTTCGTCAGGTCGATGATCTTCTCGCTCATCCCGCCTTCCGCCATGATCTCGCCCATGAGGATGAAGAACGGGATGGCCAGCAGCGCGAAGTTGTTCGCGCCAAGCACCATCGAGTTGACCATCTGCGTGAGGTTGGTCCCGCCGACCACCGCGCTGCCCAGCGTGGCGAGCATCAGCGCGAAGGTGATCGGGACGCGCAGCAGCATCAGGACGAAGAAGCCGCCGATGAGGATGATCGTCGCCAGCGTCGCGGTGCTCATGGTTCCCTGCCCTCCGTCACGTTCCGGTTCTGCGCCACCTGCTCCACGTAGTCCACCTCGGGCTCCGCGTGCATCAGGTCGCCCGGCTTGATCACCCCGAACAGGAACAGCAGGCTGTCGTACACGATCACGAAGCCCGCGACCGGGACGGCCGCGTACTGCACCCAGTTGGGCAGGCCCGTCATGGGCTGCACGCCCGACAGGCCCATCATCCGCAGCACCCGCACGCCGCCGTAGTACAGCATGAAGGCCCCGCAGACCAGCACGACCAGGTCGCCCAGGAAGACGAGGAACTTCTGCACCCTGCCGTTCTTCGTGAAGAGGTTGAAGACGGCGCTGACGCTGATGTGGACGCGGTCCCGTACGCCCATGGCGCTGGCAAAGAACACGAACACGGTCACCAGCAGGCGGGGCACCTCCTCCGCCCAGGCGACGCCCGCGTTGAACACGTAGCGCAGCACGACCGTGTAGGTCAGGATGACCACCATCGCCACCAGCGCGACGTTGGAGACGTACAGCAGGAACTTGTGGATGACGCGGTCGACCGCCCTCAGGATGTTCGCCAACAGGGACCCTCCTCCCACTAAAGAGCCGGGAGAAACCCACAGGGGTTTCTCCCGACGTTCCATGGACCGAAATCAGAAGTCCTTGCCGATGTCCTTGATCTGGTTGATGAGGTCCAGCCACTGGGCGCCGAACTCCTGGTACAGGGGCAGCATGCGCTCCTCGAACTCGGCCCTGGCTTCGGGCGTGAGCTCGATGACGGTGGTGCCGGCGGCGCGGACGATCTCCTCGGAGGAGGCTTCCTTCTTCGCCCACTCGTCGATCTCGTACTGCTGCACGTCGACGGCGGCCTGGCGGACGATTTCCATGTCCTCGGGGCTCAGGACGGCCAGCGCGGCCTTGGAGCCGAGCAGGATCTCGGGCACGCGGGTGTGCTGGTCGAGGATGTAGAAGTTCGCCACTTCGTAGTCGCCCATGTTCTGGTAGGTGGGCCAGTTGTTCTCCGCGCCGTTGACCACGCCGGTGGCGATGGCCTGGCGGACCTCGGTCGGGCCGATGCCGGTGACGGGGGTCGCGCCGAGCAGCTCAACCATGCGCTTCATCATCGCGTTGTCCTGCACGCGGACCTTGAGGCCGGCCATGTCGGCGACCGTGCGGACTTCGCGGGTCAGGTAGAAGCTGCGGCTGCCGGCGTCGTAGTAGGCCAGGCCGATGAGGCCGGCCGTCGGATGCTCCTCGATGGCCTTGAGGAAGCCCTGCCCGATCTCGCCGTTGAGGACGGCCCACATGTGCGCGCCGCTCTTGTAGAGGTAGGGCATCTGGATGGCGTTGATGGCCGGGACGAAGTTGGAAACGGGGGACGCGGACACGCGGGAGAAGGCCAGGTCGCCGAGCTGGAGGGCCTCGATGGAGGCGGGCTCGGTCGGGTACAGCGTGGCGCCCAGGTAGACCTCGACCTTTACGCGGCCTTCGGTCCGCTCCTCGACCAGGCGGGCGAACTCCATGTCGGCCAGCGCGGTCGGGTAGCCGGGGGCGTGCACTTCGGCGAGCTTGAGGACGGTCTGGGCGCTCGCGGAAGCGAAGGACAGGACCAGTACGGCAGCCAGGAGAATGGGCAGGAGTTTCTTCATGGAAAATGCCTCCTTTGATATGATGCGGCAGCCGACGCGCTGCCTCGCAGATTTATCCAGACGATAGCACAGGGATGGGCAAATGTCAATATCCCCGCGTTTCGCGCCATCCCGCCCCCGGGCTTCCCGCCGTTCGGGCCCGGCTGCCGGGCCGGGCGGCGCGCGGCGTTTTTTCGGACAAACCCTGCGGGGCGCGGGATACATGCAAAAGTCCCGGCGGTATCCGGCCGGGACTTTTGGACTGCAGGGAACCTTGCGGGGTCATGCCGGCGGGGTGTCCGCGCCGGCGGGCTGCTGCGCGCACGAGGCCGCGCTGGGGCAGCCCGCGCACGACGCGCACTGCGAGACCCCGCTGCGGCGGTCCCTGGCCATGCGGCGCACGATGGACGCGACCAGGGCGGCCAGGCCCAGGGACAGGAGGATGGTGGAGAGGTTGTCCGTGATGAAGCGCATCATGTGCCGTTCCTTTCCGGGTTCGCCGGGTCATGCCGCCACGGGCTGGTACGGGCGGCGGAGGAAGAGGTAGGTCAGCGCGCAAAGCGCCAGCGCGGCGGCAGCGAGGCCCCCGGGCCTCGCGGCGCCCCCCATCAGCATGGACCCCTGGTAGAGGATGAGGGAGACCGTATATGCAAGCGCGGTCTGGTACAGCAGCGCGAAGGCGGTCCACCGGGGATTGCCCATCTCGCGCCGGATGGCGCCGACGGCCGCGAAGCAGGGGATGCACAGCAGGTTGAACACCAGGAACGAGTACGCGGACTGGGGCGTGAAGAACCCCTTCGCGAACGCCATTGCGCTCCCTTCTCCGGCGCCCGCCAGGCTCCCGCTGAGCACGCCCATCGTGCTGACGACGTTCTCCTTGGCGATCAGGCCGCTGATCGTCGCGGCGGCCGGCTGCCAGGAACCCCAGCCCAGCGGGGCGATCAGCGGGGCGAACACGCCACCGATGGCGGCCAGGACGCTGCCCTGGGCCTCGGCCCAGCCGAAGCGCCCGTCCGTCCACCCGAAGCTGGAGATGAACCAGATCACGATGGACATCAGCAGCACGATGGTGCCGGCCTTCCTGACGTACCCCAGCCCGCGCTCCCACATCCCCCGCAGCAGGTTGCGCGCGGTGGGCAGGCGGTAGGCGGGGAGCTCCATGACGAAGGGGAGGGGCTTGGCCGAGAAGGCGCGCGACTTGCGCAGGATGACGCCGCTCATCAGGATGGATGCGACGCCCAGGAAATATGCGCTGGGCGCGACCCACGGCGCGCCGCCGAACACCGCGCCGGAGAACAGCGCGATGACGGGCAGCTTCGCGCCGCACGGCATGAAGCTGGTGGTGATGATGGTCATCCGCCGGTCGGACGGGTTCTCGATGGTGCGCGAGGCGAGGATGCCCGGCACACTGCACCCGGTGCCGATGAGCATCGGGATGAAGCTCTTGCCGGACAGCCCGAAGCGGCGCAGCATCCTGTCCATGATGAAGGCGACGCGCGCCATGTACCCGCTGCCCTCCAGCAGGCCGAGCAGGAGGAACAGCACGAAGATCTGCGGCACGAAGCCCAGGACCGCCCCGACGCCCCCGACCACGCCCTCCAGCAGCAGGCCCTGCATCCAGGGCGCGACGTTCAGGCGCGCGAGGGCGCCTTCCAGCAGGACCGGGATGCCCGGCACCCAGACGCCGAATTCCGCCGGGTCCGGCTCCGGGACGGACAGGGCGGCCAGGTAGTCCGCGTGCGCGGTGGGCAGTGTCCCGGTCACGATCCCGCCCTCGTTCGTCAGTTCCGCCGTCGCGGTGAGGCCCAGGGCGTCCATGGGCTCCAGCCCCGCCCGCGCCGCCGCAACCTCAAAGGCCTCGACCTGCACGGAGGCCGCGCCGTAGGCTTCCTGCGCCGCGGCGTACCGTCCCCCGCCGGTGAGGTGCCAGCCGTCGCCGAAGACCCCGTCGTTCGCCCAGCCGGTCGCCCACGCGCCGACCGTCGTTACTGATATGAAATACAGCAGGAACATCGCCAGCGCGAAGATGGGGAGCGCCAGGAAGCGGTTGGTCACGACGCGGTCGATGCGCTCCGTCACGCCCGGCTTCCCGTCCGCCCTGCGGCGGTAGATTTCCTCCAGCATCGCGGAGACCGCGGTATAGCGCTCGTTCGTGACGATGCTCTGCGCGTCGTCGTCGAGTTCCGCCTCCGCCTGCACGATGCGCCGCTCGATGTTCGCCAGCGTCTCCGCGTCCAGCCCCAGCGCCTGGGCGGCGGCGGGGTCGCGCTCGAAGAGCTTGACGGCGTACCAGCGCGGGTTCGCCTCGGGCAGGGCGTTCCCCGCGAGGCGCGCCACGTCCGCGATGGCCGCTTCCGCGTCCGCGCGGAAGGGGACCGGCTCTGGGGCGCGGCCGGACTGCGCCGCCGCGACTGCCTGCCGCGCGGCTTCCATCAGGCCCTTGTCCCGCAGCGCGGATACCTCCGCCACCGGGCAGCCCAGCGCTTTGGCGAGGCCCTCGGTGCCGATGCGTGTGCCCTCGCGGCTTACCACGTCCATCATGTTGAGGGCTACGACCACCGGGACGCCCGCCTCCATGAGCTGGGTCGTCAGGTAGAGGCTGCGCTCCAGGTTGGTGCCGTCCACGACGTTGAGGACCGCGTCCGGCTTGCCGGACAGCAGGAAGTCCCGCGCGACGATCTCCTCGGGCGAGTAGGGCGACAGCGAATAGATGCCAGGCAGGTCGGTGACGGTCACGCCGGGGTCTCCCTTGAGCTTGCCTTCCTTCTTCTCGACCGTGACGCCCGGCCAGTTCCCGACGAACTGGTTGGAGCCGGTCAGGGCGTTGAATACGGTGGTCTTCCCGCTGTTGGGGTTACCCGCCAGTGCGATTCGGATGGCCAATGCGGAGGTCCTTTCTATCGTGGGCGGCCCGGGGCGGCGGACGGCGCGCGCCGCACCTCCTCATGAAAAGCCGGGGCCGTCGCGCCCCGTGCCCCCATGCCCGGACCATAAGCATGCATACGTCCCATTTCTGGGCGGTTTACTCGACTACGATAAGGCCGGCGTCGTCCTTGCGAATGCTGAGCTGGTAGCCGCGCACCTTTAGCTCCATCGGGTCGCCCAGCGGCGCAAGCCGCGTAAGCGTGACCTGCACGCCCCGGGTGATCCCCATGTCCATGACGCGGCGCTTGAGCGCGCCCTCGCCGCCCAGGCGCACGACCCGCACGGTCTCCCCGACCGACGCATCCCGAAGCGTCCTCATACCTGTTCTCCTTATGACGGCGGCCATGCCGCTCCACCAGTGGGTGATGTTTGTCGGTGCATTGGTTAGCAACTGCTAACCGCCCATATCATCCGATATCCGTCCCGGTTTGTCAAGCGCCCGGACGCGGTTCCCGAACATTTTGCGGGCGGGGGCGTTTATGGTATCCTGTAAGGGTAAAAAGCAGGGAAAGGGAGGCGCGGCGTGCGGCAGTCCGGCGAGATGTACCTGGAAACCATCCTCACCCTGTCCCGCGAAGGGCAGCCGGTGCACGCGGTGGACGTGGCCAAGCGCATGGGGTTCTCCAAGCCCAGCGTCAGCCGCGCGGTCGGCATCCTGCGGGACGGCGGCTTCCTCACCATCGACGCGGACGGCCACCTGCACCTGACCCCAAGGGGAAGGGACATCGCCCAGCGGATGATGGAGCGCCATACGCTGCTCACCGAGGTGCTTGTCTCGCTGGGCGTGGACCGGGAAACCGCCGCGCAGGATGCCTGCCGCATCGAGCACGACATCAGCGAGGCGAGCATGGAGGCCATCAAGCGCCGCGCCGCGGAGACCGGCATAAGGTGGCACATCCCGGGGGACTGAGCCGGGATTGTACGCTTCTTGAAAGACCATCAAACTCGCTTCACTTAAACGTAAAAAACAGCGCGGCTTCCGGTTCCGGAAGCCGCGCCTTGCTGCCTTAATGTGTCAGTCCCGGATGCAGCGGATGACGTCGATGACGCGCCCGTCCCGGTACTCGACCTCGGCCACGACGCGGCCTGTGGGGCGCGTGTCCCGCGGCTTGCCGGTCACGCGCTCCGCCATGCCCTTGAGGTCATGGATGTCGAACACCGGGATGCCGAAGGCGCGGATGCGCTCCAGCAGGTCCCCGCGCGCCGGGTTCACCGCGACGCCGCGCTGGGTCACCAGCACGTCCACGGTGTCGCCGGGGGTGGTGACGCACAGCACCCGGTCCACGACGATGGGGAGCCGCGCCCGGAACAGCGGCGCCACGATCATGCACAGCTTCGACCCCCAGGCCGTGTCGCTGTGGCCGCCGGAGCCGCCGATGATGACGCCGTTGGAGTCGGTGTGCACGTTGACGTTGAAGCCCGTGTCGATCTCGGCCGCGCCCAGCACCACGCAGTCCAGCGACTCCACGGCCGAGGACCTCGCCCCCGGGCTCGCGTAGCGCGCGGCGGATATCTCCACGTGGCTGGGGTTGTCGCGGATGGACTCCACGGCGCGCAGGTCGAAGCACTGCACGTCCATCAGCGAGCGGAAGTACCCCTCCTCCAGCATGTCCACCATGTACCCGGTGATGCCGCCCAGCCCGAAGCTGCCGGTCACGCCCAGGCGCTTCATCATGGGCTTTAGGTACTGCGTGACCGCGAGCGACGCGCCGCCCGCCCCGGTCTGGAACGAGAAGCCGTCCTTGAGCAGCCCGCTGGCCTCTACGACCTGCGCGGCGTAGCGCGCGATGACCAGGCCCACGGGGTCGCGCGTGATGCGCGTCGTGCCCGAGACGATGCCCTTGGGGTCGCCGATGCTGTCCACCTGGACCACGAAGTCCACCAGTTCCTCGCCGATGGACGCGGGCGTGAGGGGATAGGGGAGGATGGTGTCGGTGACCAGCACGACCCTGTCGGCGCACTTCGCGTCGCTGAAGGCATACCCGAGCGACCCGCACGCCGCGGGGCCTTGCACGCCGTTGGCGTTGCCCATCGCGTCACAGGCGGGCGCGGCGATGAACGCGACGTCGATGCGGACCCTGCCGGACTCGATGGCATCCGGCCTGCCGCCGTGGCTGCGGAAGCGCAGGGGCTTTTCCATCACCCCTTCGGCAATCGCCCGGCCCAGGCGGCCGGTCAGGTATCCGGTCTGGATGTCCGCGACGACGCCGCTCCGGATGTGGTCGATCAGCGGGGCGTGCGCGTCGAACAGGCTGGTCGCCTGCACGCACAGTCCCCTGAGACCCTGCCTGGCGGCTTCCTCCAGCACCATGTTGAGGACAAAGTCGCCGTTGCGCAGGTGGTGGTGGAACGACAGCGTCATGCCGTCCCGGATGCCGCAGGCAGAGAACGCCTCCCGGAGGGAATGGATGACCTTGCTCATGCCTCGCCTCCCCACAGCCCCAGCGCACGGGCGGTGTCCAGCACGCGCCGCGCCCGGTCCACGATGGGCTTGTCCACCATCTTGCCGCGCAGCGACACCGCGCCGCGCCCCAGGCGCTCGCCCTCGCGAATGGCCTCCATGACCTCGCGGGCATGGAGGATCTCGCCCTCCGACGGGGTGAATGCCTCGTTGACTGCGGTAACGTGCCGCGGGGAGATGACCGCCTTGCCCGTGAACCCCAGCGCGCGCGCGAGCCGCGCGTCCCGGGCCAGCCCCTCCTCGTCGTCCACGTCGGTGAACGGGGTGTCGTACACGTCGACGCCCGCGGCCCGGGCGGCCGTGACCACGCGTCCGCGCGCGTAGGCGATTTCCGCGCCTTCTTTCGTGCGCGCCGCCTGCAGGTCGCTGGAGAGGTCCTCCGCGCCCAGCAGGACTGCCCGCACACGCGGGGAGGCGGACGCGATGGCGAAGGCGTTCTCGATGCCCATCGCGGTCTCCAGCAGGGGGATGAGCCCGATGGAACCGGCCGCCAACCCGCTGTCATCCTCCGCGCGGGAAACAGCCTCGTCTATCCGGCGGACGTCCTCCGCGGAGGCCACTTTTGTGGGCATCAGCATCGCGGGGCGCAGCGGCACCATCTCGCGGACGTCGTCCTCGAAAAACGGGCTGTCCAGCGGGTTGACGCGGACGATGACCTCCACGCCCGTGAAGCCGAGCGCGCGGAGCGCGTGGCGCACGAGGATGCGCGCGGCGTCCTTCTCGCCCGGCGCGACCGCGTCCTCCAGGTCGAGGATGACGCTGTCCGCGCCGAACACGTCGGCGGAGAGCAGCATGCCGGGGTTGTTCCCCGGTACGAACAGCATGGACCGCCTCATGCGCTGCCCTCCCGCGCCCGTCTCAGCGCCGTCTCCACGCGGGCGCGCACCGTGCACTCCAGGGCGCCGCGGTCCTTGAGGCGGATGAGGGCGTTCCCCACGCCCATCTCCGCGGCGACCTCGCGGGCCACGCGCTCGATCTCGCCGCCGAACTGCGCGAGCACGATGGATTCCACTTCCACCTGCAGCCCGTCCCCGTGCGGGGCGACGCTGACCTGCACGTCGTTGGATTCCAGCGTGCCGGCAACGGCTTGCCTGCCGACGATCATAGAGCCTCCATTCCGCCCGCGCCTATGCCGGGCCGATCCAGCCAAGCGACGTCAGCGCCAGCACCCACAGGAACATCGTGGCGACGGACGCCACGGTCGTCGCCGCGACGATCTGCCCCGCGAGCGCGGCGTCCGCGTCCATCTCCCTGGCCATCACGTAGGTGGACACGGCGGTGGGCACCGCGCCGAACGCCATCGCGGTCGTGGTGGCGACCGGGCCGAACCCCAGCGCGCGGACAACGAGGACGTTGAGCAGCGGGGCCAGGACCAGCCGCAGCGCGCCGACAGAGACGAGTTCCTTGCGGTACAGCCTGGTGTCGGCCAGGCGCAGCCCCGCGCCCAGCAGCACGAGCGCCACCGGGGTCACCAGGCCCGCGACATCGGCGACGACCTTCTCCATGAAGCCCGGCAGGACGATGCCGAACGCCTTGAACGGCACCGCCGCCAGCGCGCCGACGACGATGGGGTTCCTGAGGATGCTCGCCAATAGGCGCGGCAGGCTGAAGCGCTGGCCGCGCAGGGTCTCCAGGATCACGACGGCGAGCACGTTGGCGACGGGGATGACGGTCGCGACGACCAGCGACGCGAGGCCGGTGTTGTTCCTGCCGCTGACGGCCTCGACGACCGGGAACGCGAACAGCAGCGCGTTGCCGCGAACGATGCCCTGCATCATGCTGCCAAGCGCCCGGCGGTCCGGATTGACGCGGCGCAGGATAAACCAGGAGACGCCCGCGAGCAGGAACAGCAGCGCCGCCATCACGCCCACGAACGACGGCGCGCTCGCGCTCGCGAGGTCCGCGCGGTAGATGCTGTGGAACATCACGAAGGGGAAGCAGTACTTGAAGATGATGTAGTTGAACTGGTTGACCGCGGGCATGCTGACGCGCCCCCGGTGGTTGAGCAGCGCGCCGACGGCCATGTAGAACAGGATGGGGAAGACCGCGGATACCGCAAGCAGCAGGCCCATGCTCAAGCCTGCGCGTCCATCGCGCGCATGAGCGGCTTGATGCCGCCCGCGTCGAGGATCTTCAATGCGTAGTCGCTGACGGGCTCCAGCGCGGCCGTGACGCCGCTGCTTCGGTTGCGGGCGGTGCCCGCCTCCATATCTATGTCCAGCACGTCACCGTGGAACGCTATCTTGTCAAGGTCGGGGCACACCAGCAGCGGCAGCCCGATGTTGACGGCGTTGCGGTAGAAGATGCGGGCGTAGCTTTTCGCCACCACGCACGAGACGCCCCGGGCCGAGAGCGCGATGGCGGCGTTCTCGCGGCTGCTGCCGCACCCGAAGTTGCGGCCCGCCACGACGATATCGCCTTCCTTGAATTCCTGTGAAAATGTGTCCGACGCGCCCTGCAGGCAGTGGAGGGCCATTTCCCGGTGGTCCGTCACGTCCAGGTACTGGCCGGGGTAGATCTGGTCCGTGTCGACATTGTCGCCGAACACGTGCATGGCTCCCGAGAACTGCCGCTTAACCATTGCCGCCCTCCGCCCCGCCAGCCCCGCGCGGGTCCGTGATTTCGCCCATCAGGGCGCTTGCCGCCACGGTGGCGGGGGATGCGAGGTAGATCTG
>DATHTQ010000294.1:0-2286 GCA_035463055.1 Candidatus Limnocylindria bacterium | reverse complement strand
TACGTCACCGGGGAGACCATCCGCGCGCTGCGCGAGAAGAAGGGATATACGCAGCGGAACCTCGCCGACCTGCTGCAGGTCAGCGACAAGGCCGTCTCGAAGTGGGAGACGGGCCGCGGGCTTCCGGACATCTCTCTCTTGGAGCCGCTGGGCGCGGCGCTGGGGGTGTCCATCGCGGAGCTGCTCTCGGGCCGGCCCGTGGTGAACCGCAACCGCGCGGGGAACATGCTGCGGGGCGCCTTCTCGGTGTGCCCCATCTGCGGCAACATCCTGTTCTCCTCCGGCCCCGGTTCGTTCAGCTGCTGCGGCGTGGCCCTGCCACCGCTGGAGGCGGAAGTTGCCGAAGGGGAGCACGCCATCGAAATCACCCCCGTGGAGGACGAGCACTACGTGCGCATGGACCACCCGATGGGCAAGGCGCACCACGTCTCGTTCCTGGCCCACGTGACCCAGGAGGCGGTGCGCATCGTCAAGCTGTACCCCGAGGGCGACGCCGCCGCGCGGTTCCGCCTGCACAATGGGGGCCGGGTGTACGCCTACTGCGCCAACCACGGGCTGTTCGTGCGGAAGCTGTAAAGGTTGGGACCCCATCCAAGGCCGCCGGGAACGCGTTCCGGCGGCTTTGCGTTTTCCATACCGTAACAATTTTGTAATATGTTTTACATATCCGTAATTTTTTGCTATGCTACGTCCCAAGAACCATTGGGAGGTCTGTCATGCGGCTTTTCAGGCGGTGGACAGTATTCATGCTGGCGGTGCTGCTGCTGGCCGGGGCGGCGCAAATCCCTGCCCTGGCCTCCGGGTACGCGACCCTGAGAACCGGGGACTCCGGCGCCGAAGTGCAGAGGATGCAGGCCGCGCTGATCGCGCAGAAATACCTCTCGGGCGCCGCGGACGGGAAGTTCGGCGCGAATACGTACGAGGCGGTCCGGCGTTTCCAGCAGGCGAACGGCCTGGCGGTGGACGGCCTGGCGGGAAACCGCACGCTGACCATCCTGTACGCCGCGGCCGGGACGGGCGGCGGCGCGGCGCCGCGCGCGAGCGGCACGCTGGAATACGGAAGCAGCGGCAGCGCCGTCGTCAGCCTGCAGAAGGCGCTGACGCAGCTTGGGTTCAATACCGGGGGCGCCGACGGCAAGTTCGGGGCCAATACGCAGAAGGCGGTGGAGGCGTTCCAGCGCGCCAACGGGCTGGCCGCGGACGGCAAGGCCGGCCCCGCGACCCTCGCGAAACTGGACGCGCTCGCGGGAAGCGGCGGGACCGGGAGCGGCTCCGCCCCCGGGACGCCGTCCGCGACGCTGTCGCGCACGCTGCGCTCCGGAGCAACCGGGGAGGACGTGCGGCTGCTGCAGACCAAGCTGGCGGCGCTGGACTACAGCGTGACCGTCAACGGCAAGTACGACAGCAAGACCGTGGCTGCCGTGAAGGCGTTCCAGGGGCGCAACCGCCTCACGGCGGACGGGGTCGCGGGCCCCAACACGTTCAAGGCGCTCCTGTCGAGCAACCCCGTGCGCGCGGGCGGGGACACGGGGGCGGCCACGCCGCCCGCCGTCTACACGACCCTGCGCTCCGGCGCTTCGGGGGCCGCGGTGAAGGCCCTGCAGCAGCAGCTGGCGTCGCTGGGCTACAAGGTCACCGCGACCGGGAAATTCGACGCCCAGACCGTCCAGGGGGTGAAGAGCTTCCAGTCCCTCAACAGGCTCACCGTGGACGGCATCGCGGGCGTCAAGACGCAGACGCTGGCCTATTCGGGCAAGGCGGTCCAGTATTCGGCGCAGGGCGCCAATACCAACGTGTACAACGCGCCCTCCGTGGGGCAGGTGAAACTGCTGCACTGGTACGACGACGTGAAGCCCGCCCTGCGCGGGAAGAGCTCCATCTACGTGCACGACCCCGCGACGGGCAACGGCTTCACGCTGAAGCTGTACTCGCTGGGCGCGCACGCGGACGTGGAGCCCATGACCGCGGCGGACACCGCCAGCATGATGGACGCGTTCGGCGGGAAAATCACCTGGACGCCCAAGTTCGTGTTCGTCCGCCTGCCCAGCGGGGCCTGGACGGCGGCGACGATGCACAACGTGGCCCACGGCGGGCAGAGCATCACGGACAACGACTTCAAGGGCCAGAACTGCGTCCACTTCCTGCGCGACATGGACGAAGCCATAAAAAACGACCCCGATTACGGCGTCACGAACCAGAAAGCCCTGCGCAAGGGCTGGCTGAACCTGACGGGCGAAGCGGTGGACTGAGCGCGGGCTGACATTGCCGGCGCAACAAGCCGGAAGT
>DATHTQ010000293.1:0-1773 GCA_035463055.1 Candidatus Limnocylindria bacterium | reverse complement strand
AGAGCCCTGTCCCGGCGAACGATTCGCCCGCGAAAGCCTCCCGGCGCCTTGCCGGGAGGCTTCGCTGTGGATGCGGCGATACACTGCCGGGCTTTACGCCCCCGCCCCGTCCTTCTCGAACGAGAGCTTGATGCTGCCGTTGCTCGTGCGGACGTTCAGCCGCTTCGCCCCGCCCTGCTTGCGCGACGGGAGGCTGTTCTTGCCGTTGCTGGTGGCGGAGGTGACGTCCCAGTCCGCGACGCTGCCGGGCAGCGTGCCGCGGATGGACGCGTTGGCGGTCGTCATGGTCACGTCCGGCGCGTCCACGCGCTCCGCCTCGATGCTGCCGTTGGAGGTGACCAGCGACACGGAAGGCGCGCGCACGCCCTTGGCGCGGATGGAGCTGTTTGAGGTCATTAGCGTCAGCGGCCCGCCCGCCTGGGTGTCCTGCGCCTCCGCCCTGCCGTTGGACGTGACGGCCGCCAGCGCGTCCTGCGCCTTCACGCGCTCCAGCGTGACGCGGCCGTTGCCGGTCTTGAGGTCGAGGCTCTTTGCGTGGACGTCTGTGAGGGTAAGCGACCCGTTGGTGGATGCGGCGCGCGCCCTGCCCCAGCACGAGAACCCATCCCGGCGCACGGAGGAGTTCGTCGTGCTGACGTCCAGCTCCGCCGCGAGCTCGCGGGGGACCTCCAGCGTGACGCGGTACATGTCGCGGTTGAACGGCCCGAAGGAGAAGATGCCCTGCGAGAAGTCCCACGGCTGGCGGACCAGGGTCATCGTGCCGTTCTCCAGCGTGAAGTCGTAGCGGTCCTTCCTGCTCTGCGGATGGCGCAGCACGATCTCGTCGCCCGCCACCCCGGTCACCGTGACGCTGGTGTTGCGGTCGCGCACGCGGATATGGCGCGCCTGGTCCGCCTTGAAGCGCACGACCTTGACGCCCGTGAACCCGTCCGCCTCCTGCGCCGCGCCGCCCTCCGCTGCGTCCTGCCGCGGCGCTTCCGCCCGGTCCCGCGCCTTCGCCGCGCCCTCGCGCAGCGCGCCGGCGACGGCCTCCGGGGGCTCCATCGCCGCCACTGTCTCGTCCTCGCCCGTGCCGGAGTCCGCCATGCGGTCCTGCAGCATCTCGTCGAACCAGGCGACCGCTTCCTCCACCTGCTCGAAGCCGTCCCGCTCCAGCGTCATCCTGAGCCTGTCCAGGTATTCCTCGCGTTTCATGCGCCCTCCCCCGCTTCCCGGCCGTCCTGCGGACGCCGCGTCTCGAGTATCAGTTCGTAGATCTTCCCCAGCTCTTCCCACTCCCGCACGAAGTCCGTCAGCCGCGCGCGGCCCGTGCCCGTGATGCGGAAGTACCGCCTCAGGCGCCCGCCGTGCTCCTGCGCGTAGCTTTCCACCGCGCCGGAATCCTGCAGGCGCCTTAGGACCGGGTAGAGCGTGGACTCCGACATCGGCATGACCAGCCCCGCCTGCTGCGCCAGGAGGTATCCGTAGGAATCCCCCCGCTCCAGCAGCGCCAGGACGCAGGCCTCCGTCAGCCCCCGTTTCATCTGCGCGTCCATACACCCTCCTTCGCGGTATATAGTATAACGCATAGTATAGTGTGTCAAGCAGTATCTTAGAAAATTTTGGGAGACCCACGGGAAGGGAAGCAAAGGGGAATGGATGACGAGGAGTTGGACTGCGGACGGCACACGTAAAGATCCAGGTTATGATGGGACACACTGCAGTTCCCGTTTGCTGTTGCCCGCCAACCAGGCGTTTGGAAGCGCTGGCGTATGGGGTCGGGGTTTTCAGATG
>DATHTQ010000292.1:0-1746 GCA_035463055.1 Candidatus Limnocylindria bacterium | reverse complement strand
GCGTCACCTCGCCGACCTTGAGATGCTGAAGGCCGTGCATCGCGATGTGATGCTGCAGGAAAGCCCGCACGTCCTCGGTCGAGAGGCGCGTCATCGGCACCACCCGGAACCCGTGCATCATGCCCGGGCCCATCGGACCCTGACCCCATGTGCTCCATCATCTCTTGATGGGGCCCGGAACCCGTCGCCCATCATGCCGGGTCCCATCATGCCCGCTCCATCTGCGCATAGCCTGGCCCATCATGCCGGGTCCCATCATGCCCGCCTCCATCTGCGCATAGCCCTGGCCCATCTGGCCCATCAGCCCGGGCCCATCATACCGGGGCCCATCTGGCCCTGGCGGTCCCCACAAAACGTTGGCGTGAGCCAGACCTGTACCACAGTGATGAAGCAGCGGGGAGGCCGGTCGATCGACTGGATCGAAGAAGCTCCTGGGGCAACTGCCACGAGCGGGCAAGCGCGAGCCGCTCAAAGCGCTCACGACAGCCTGCGTGAGGCGCTCGATGTCAACCGACGCGAAGCCGCGCGGCGCCGGCCCGAGCTGCTACGAAGCAGTGACTGCGGCCCTTGGTGTGCCGCGACCGTTTCCACCGAAGTGCCCGATCAGCGCGTCCGGTTTCTCCGCCAGGGGCTGGCTCCGGCGCCGCCTCGGAGGGTTCCGAATCCGTGCCCCTTTCCCCGTGTCAGCGGTCGCGGCCGGAGGCCCGGGCCGTGGGGGGCGAGCTTGGGTTGTGGCGTCGCAGCCAGCTGGCGAAATCGGCCGCCAGCAGGTCGCCGAGCAGCGCGTGCCCATAATCGTTCAGGTGTCGTCCGTCACCCGCGAACACCTCGCGCACGGAGCGGCGTGCCGCGATCTGCGGGCCGTAGTCGCCGAGGAAATGCAGGCCGCTCGCCTCACTGATGGCGCGGACGGCGGCGCCGCCCCAGCGGCAGGCGTGAAAACCCAGGTGTCTTGCCGGCCCGGCCTGGCTGCGCCGCAGGATGGCCTTGGTGACCGCGATCGCGTGCGCGCGCAACACCGGGCCGTCCGCGCCGCCGAAACCGTCCTCGTCCGTCTGGCCGCGCAGCGCGCCAAGCAGCCGGTAACCGTGCACCTGAGCGATCTTGAGACCGCGCAGCCCCGTGGCCTCGTACCAACGGTCCATCGTCGCGAACGGCCAGGGCGCCGGATTGCGATAGACGATCGCGTCCTCCCAATACGGGCGGCGCATCAGGTTGTTGTGGACCGCGCTCCGCCGCTCGGCCTCGAACAGGTTGTCGGTCAGGTCGTTGGCGCAGAACTGCCAGATCACGATGTCCGGCCGAGCCCGCGCATTAACGCGCGCGAGCAGCAGCGCCTCCTGCAGCGTGCCGTAGCCGCCCGCTCCGATCGCGAACACCGCATGGTCCGGATGGCGACGGGCGAACACGGCCCAATACGCGTGCTCGTCGCCCACTTCGACGGCGTGAGTGAAGGAATCGCCGATGATCAGGACACGCGGTCTGCCGCTGGCCTCCGGAAAGCGCCGAAAGCCGTCGCGCTCGGTGGACACGCGCGCGCGATAGACGGCCCGGAGGCATCGACCAAGGCCCGATCGACCCTTAGGCCGCCATTCGCGCGCCAGCCCAGTTCCGCATCGCGGACCAGGAAGGGCGCGTTCACGAAAGGCGCGCGCCCCTCGGTCCAGTGGTAAGCGCGGACCGTCGCCTCCGCCAACAGGACCCCGCATGCAGCCGAGCCCGCCAGCAGAGCGATGGTCCATCCGA
>DATHTQ010000291.1:0-4068 GCA_035463055.1 Candidatus Limnocylindria bacterium | reverse complement strand
AGTGTAGATTTGTATGTTCCGGTTTCTTGTTGTGCATCCGCTTGACAGCCCGTTGCGCCCATGATATTTGTATATATGAATAAAAGCCGAATGGAACAAAGGCCGCCGTAGGGGAGGCTTTCGGCACGAGGATGTAAAGGCTTTGCACGACCCTGGATGCTGCTGCACGCGCCTGGACTGCATCTGCCTACCCTTATTGTATATCGCTGTTTTCTGCTGCCCCGCTTATGTATGTTGCGCTTCCAACGCCCAGTCTGTTCGAGGCTCCGGGCTGTATCAGTTACATTCCCAGAGTCGTCCTGCGTGGCGGAAAACGCGCCGCGGCGATGCACCGGAACCGGAGGTTCTGCAATGAGGAAAACCATATGCGCCCTGCTGGCGGGGCTCCTGCTCTTCCCGGCGGCGGTGTCCGCGTCGCCATGGGACCTTGCCTCCCTGAGCGACCGGCAGCTCGCGGACCTGGCGCGCGCGGTCGCGGCCGAGCGGCAGGAAAGGTTCAAGCGGGGCGGCTACCTGGCCTTCGGCGAGGTGTGCGGGATCTTCCTGGGGCTCAAGCACATGGAAATCCAGCGGAGGAACGGCCGGGACCTCCTGGTCCTCGTCATGGACTTCTCCCATTCGCGCGAGGACACGCAGAGCTACCTGTGGGCCGCCGACACGAAGGTGCTGCAGGACGGGGAGGAATGCCGCGCTTCCTTCGATTTCCTCCATTGCTCCCAGGACAACCGCCTCCTCGACATCGGGAAAGGCGAGACCATCGAGGTCGCCGAGGCGTTCGAGCTGCTGTCCGCATCCCCGGTGGAAATCCGGATGGACGCGGCATGGAACTGGGGGGAGGCGGAGCCGGTCTGGGTCACGCTGGACCTGCCGGGCTGACATTGCCCCAAAAAAAGACCCTTGACGAATCAAAGGCTTCATACAGCATCCCATGCTGGGCCGCGGGGCACAGGCCGCGGTTCAGCTTATACGCGTCTGGCTGACTAGAACGCCCAGAGCGCGTCCAAGAGCTGCTTCGGCGTTGCCGCGAGGTCCAGGAAAATGCGGACCTTGGCCAGTATGCGCTCCATGACCCTGCAGAATTCCACAATCAACCGCTCATTGCGGATGAATATCAGCGAAATCCTGTCGTTCAGGTCTTTCTTCTGTATCTCCCTGCCCCCGATGCGCAGGATGCTGATGGTATCAAACAGGCCCAGGATTTCCAGGTACTGGCCGACGGTGACGCGGTTGTTCCGCAGGAACCCGGTCATGGTAAAGGTTTCTTCCGGCTTGGCAGTCGATTGGTGGCTGGATGCGATCCCTGTTGGCATGTTCACTTCCTTCTGTGTTTCGGTTTGTGGAGGAATGGTTGTCCGCGGTGCCGCTTGTGTCGCTGCATCTGCTTCCGCATGCGTGATTCGGTTTTTGACGGGAGGGTGTCCACGCAAAGGACCACAGGGCTCCGGGCTTCCTTTCTTCACCTGTCCAATGCCGGATGATACCCGAATAAACCGCGCCCGGCATGCTTTCCGCCAAAAGGCGGCATGCCCCGGCGGGACGGGCGGGGGTATTCGGGGCGGGCCATGGAGTTATTGGCAAGAAAAATTTGTGTTCTTTTCATGTTTATGTATGGTCCCTCGCCGTTCGCCGGGATCACGTGCCCCGCGCATCCTCGGAGATCGTTGCGCTCTTCTTCATGCCCCAGGACTCGTAGTACGTCACTTCCTCCGCGGGCGCCGACGGGCGCATGACGCCCTCCACGGCCGCATACCCCAGCGGGACCAGCGCGACGGCCTCCATGAACGCGGGCAGGCCCAGTGCCTCCGCCATCTCGTGCTCCCGGAACCCGGAGATGAAGCAGCTGGCCAGGCCCAGGTCCACCGCGCACAGCAGCATGTTCTCCACCGCGCTGGCGCAGTCCAGGTACACCAGCCGGTCCAGGCCCAGGCGGCCGTACCGGCCCGCGGCGGTCTGCAGGTCCGCCGCCACCGCGATGAGGACCGGTGCGCCCATCAGCCATTCCTGCGGCGGGTTGCACTCGTTGTTGCGGCAATAGGTCGCGCTGACAGCCTTGCGCCTGCGCTCCGGGTCGCGAATGACGATAAAGCGCCATTCCTTGAGGTTGCCCCCCGACGGGGCGGCGTGCCCGGCTTCGATGACCTTTTGGACCAGGTCTTCGCCGACATCCTGTGAGGTATAGGCCCGGATGCTGCGCCGGGCATGGACGACTGCCGTGAAATCCATGCGGCTCACTTCCTCCCGAACAGGTCGCGGAAGCCCGCGGCCTGGCCGGATTTCAGCTTGGGCGGCAGGGGATAGGCGGCCTTGGACGGCCTGAGCCCGCACGCGGCCATGGACTCGGTGAACCGAAGCGTCACGCTGGCGGGGTTGACCACCGGGACGCCGAGTTCCGCGGACAGTTCGTCCGCAATGTCCAGGAAAGCCAGCGTCATGCAGCCGATGACCAGCGTGTCCGCGCCCGATTCCTTCATCATCCTCCTGGAGACGTCCAGGGTACGCGCGATGGTCGCCTGCCTGTCCCTCATCATCTCCAGCACGGGGATGCCGATGGAGGCCGACGCGGCCAGCTTTTCCCGGACGCCCGCCTTGAACGCCATCTCGATGTTGGAGTGGGTCATGTCCCCCTCCGGGGTCAGCACCCCGAAGCGGTGGCCCAGCATCGCCGCGGCCAGGAACGACGACGCCCCGGGGCCGAAGACGGCCATGCGCGTCGCCAGCTCGCGGATGGCGTCCACGCCGGGGTCTCCCGCGCAGCCGACGATCGCGGCGTCGTAGCCTTCCTCCTCCTTGCGCATGGCCAGTTCCACCGTGGCCGGGATCGCGAGGTACTCCTCATACAGCGACTCGATGGACGCGGGCCCCTCGGTGACGGCGGCCACGTCCACCTGGGTGCCGGGGCAGGCCCAGCCCCGCAGCATCGCCTCCCGGCGGCGGCATTCCTTATCCGGCATCAGGCCGGGCACCAGATATACGATCTTCACGATAAATACCTACATCTTCCCGCGGCGCAGCACGCGCCCCGACTTAACGAACCGCACTTCCCCGCCGTCCAGCGCTGGTATGCCGTTGACCAGGACGTACTCCACCCCCCGGGCCATCGCGCCCGGGTTCAGCGGGGTCACGTCCTCTTCCCGGTCGAACTCGTACCGGTCCAGGTCGATGACGGCCAGGTCCGCGAAATGGCCCGGGGCGATGCGGCCGCGGCCAGCGATATTGAAATGGTCCGCCACCATGGAAGTGTTGCGCCGGACCGCTTCCTCCAGCGGCATGCCTTTGCTTAGGTTGCCCCGGATGAAGTTGGGCATCGCGCCCCGGCGCAGCAGCTCGTACCAGTCGAAGGGGTATTCCGGGTCGCCCAGGATCTCGTCCCCGCCCGCGCAGACGTAGGGGTTGGCGACGATGTCCGGGCCGTGCGACTCCATGGAGAAGTCGCGCCGCCCCGCGCCGCCGCACCAGAGGGTGAAGTCCGTGTCGGACGCGAACAGGTCGAGCAGGTATTCCTTGGGGTCCTGCCCTGCCTTGGCGGCGAGCTCCTCGACGCTTTTGCCGTCAAGCCGCGGGTCGCCGGTCATCCACAGCGTGTTCTTGCTTTGGTCGCGGTCGATGAAGTACGGGTCCTTGCGCAGCATCGCCCGGCCTTCCGGGGTACGGACGGCCTCCTTGACGCCCGCGAGGCCCCCCGCGAACAGCGCGTCGTTGGTGGACGCCATGAACAGCAGCGCCCGGTCCTTGCTCTGGCAGTGGGCGGTGGTCGCCGGAATCGTGTCGATGAGCACGGCCCCGCCTTCCTTTGCGTATTGGAGCGCGGCCGCGTACGCCTCGGGGCAGCTGGCCCGCAGGTGGCTGACCTGCAGGTTCACCCCGGTCCTCCTGCCCACTTCCAGGAACTCCTCGGTCGCTTCCTTGACGCCCAGCGCGTGGCGCAGGTGCGCTGCCGCGACGCCCCCGGCCCGCCGGACGGGTTCCGCGAACGCGGCCAGCTCGTCGGTCGTGGCGTACCGGCCGGGCACGTAGTCCAGCCCGTACGATTTTCCGAACGCGCCTTGCTCCAGGTTGTGCTCGAGGATG
>DATHTQ010000290.1:0-2414 GCA_035463055.1 Candidatus Limnocylindria bacterium | reverse complement strand
AAGTTCTACTCCGATGCTGCAAGGACAACGCAGATAACGTTGGGCGCCACCGCCTTCTACACCACTGAGCATCCCGTTAACGGCGTTGCCGAACAGACGGTTACCGTGTATTGGGCCTGGCCTTTTGTGGGGAATGACGCTGCGGATACCGCCGACGGTTTTGCGGCGCAGACCTATCCCATGACCGCCACCCTGACCGTCACCCAGGTGGACTGACGATAGTTCTTTAACCAATGATCCGCTCTCCCTGCCCGGGCACTGACGCCCGGGCAGGGAAGGAACGGATGAACCCCTTGAGAGGAGCCTCCCCGTTGCCTGATTCCAGCCGGACACCTCCTGCCAGCCCCGTGGGGATGGCGCGCCCGCGGCCGGACCGGCGCATCCTCGGCGTGCTGGGCGTCATCGCGGCGCTGCTGGTGATGACCTCGGGAGTGCTGGGGTACCAGATGGGAAGGGACGCGGCAAGGGACCGCCTCTTAAGGAACGCTTCGCAGGCGGGGCTGTTCGTCACCTCGCTGCAGCCGGTAACCGCCCCCGATGCGGGCTTTGACCGCATGAGCATCATGGGGACCGTACTGGACGCAAGGGGCGAGGCGCTTACTGACGCGACCATCACTTTTCGCGGCGGGCCGGCGGGGGAAAAGCCTGGCTTCTACAGCGGGAACGGTTCCTTCGCGATCCGTGGAATGGCGCAGGGTAGGTACGCGCTCGTGGTGACGCACCAGGGAAGGCGGGAGCGCATCGCGCTGGAGATCATCAAATCCCAACGGCATCTCGTAACCGAACTGGTCAGGCGGGAAAATGGAAGTTACCTACTGGGCAGCGGCCCGCAGACCGGCAGCGTCTCTCTCTACGTCGTGCTGGACGGCGGTGCAGCGCGCCTGAGCCTCGCGGGGGACGAAGCGATCGGCCTGAACGTACACCAGGTGTGGCATCAGGGTACGCCCGCCCACATCTTCACGGAGCGTCTGGGCAACTACGGGGTGCAGACCATCGAGGGACTGAACGTCATCGCGCCCGGGTCCCGCGGCACGTTCATCTTCGCAGTCGAGAACCCGAAGCCGTTCCCGCTGCAGTACAGCCTGTCCCTGCAGCACGAGGACGAGAATCGGCCTGCGCTGCCGCTGCAGTACCGCCTCATGCTGGACGTCATCCCGATGGAGAAGGCAGGACCGGACGACTTTCCGCTTGGCGAGGAGTGGATGCCTGCGGAAGCGGTCGCGCTGCACGACGTGTGGATCGCGGGGTATAGCACCCGTTTCTACACGCTTCACTGGAGTTGGCCCTCCCGGAACGACCAGCGGGACACCAAGATCGGCATGCAGGATGGGCGTCCGCAGTACAGGCTGCGCATCAACGTGTACGAAACCATCCCCCGGATAGTGAAGCAAGGCCAAAGGGGGCTCACGTGAAACCGATGGTCAGGATGGCTGCCAGGGTCCTGTCCAGCTTCCTTACCGTAGCGCTGGGTGTCGTTGCGCTGGCGGCGCTCCTGACGCGCGCCCAGGGCGGCGGCATACCTATGGTGCTGGGATACAGCCCGCTGATCGTGGTCTCCGGCAGCATGAGCCCCGCCGTGGAGGCGGGGGACCTCATCGTCATCGGCCGGCGGGATGCATACCGCCCGGGTGACGTCGTCACCTTCCGCGATGGCGGCTCGCTGGTGACGCATCGCCTGGTCACCCTGGAGGACGGGATGGCTGTCACCCGCGGGGATGCGAACAACACGGAAGACAAGCCATTCCCCGTGTCCGACATCGTGGGCGGCATGGCGCTGCGCGTCCCAGGGCTGGGCAGTACGGCGCTTTTCCTCAGGAGCCGGCAGGGCATCCTGCTGCTCCTGTGCGCGGGAATGCTTGCCCTGCTGGGGAGCCACGCGATGCACCGCCGCAAAGGCGACGATGTGGAAAAGATGGAGGAACATGCGTAAGCCCGCCCCCCGTTTGCTCCATGGATACGTGCTGCCGCTCCTGCTGCTGCTCACGCTGCTGACCACAGGGGTTTCCTTCGCCCGCTACCAGACCACCCTGGCGGCGACCGGGACCGTGCGGGTAGCGAAACCCGTCGTCGAGCTGGTCATGCCACCGCCGTCCGCATTCAGCGGCCTTCGGCCGGGCGCGGCGGTCAACGCCTCCTTTTCCGTCAAAAATAATGACGGCGCGGGCGCAGTCAGCGAGGTAACCATGCGTTACCGGATCACTGCGGTGCCGCAGGATCCGGGCGCGCTGCCGCAGCAGTATGCCTGCACCATCCGGGATGCCGGGGGGAATACCGTCAGCCCCGATACATGGTTCACCCTGGGCCACTCCGCGGCGCAGGAGCACCAGTACACGCTGTCCGTCGTGTGGAATGCAGGGATGAACGGCGTGGAGTACCAGAACCTACAGCAGGCCGTGAACGTGCTGCTCTCCGCC
>DATHTQ010000289.1:0-3580 GCA_035463055.1 Candidatus Limnocylindria bacterium | reverse complement strand
CATCATGGACGCGCCTTGCGCCGGGCGTGGCCGCATACGCGAACGCCGCCGGAAGGTTCGCTTCCGGGGGAACGCGCCCGCGCCTCGGAGTCAAGGCGGGTCATAAGCGGTATCCCGCGTCAGCGCCGGGCGGGCTGCCCGCGGTATCCCGCGTCAGCGCTCGCCGGATTCGTTGTCCGTGGCGTCCTTGAGCACGTAGGTCTGGCCCTCGTCCTCGGTGGGGGGCAGCGGCTGGCCCTTGACGGCGGTGACTTCCTTCCCGGTGGAGAAGCCCAGCCGGCCGATGACCAGGTACTGCCCGGAAGCGGGGGCCTTGTCGCCGGGTTTCAGTTTCTCGCGCATGGTTCCGTCTCCTTTCGCGGGTCTTCGCCCGGTTTGCCGGGCCCATGGGATATATACCCGAACGCGCCGGACGGGCGGCCCGGCGTGTCATGGCGCGTCATCGGGCGGCCGGGATACGCTTCCCCCCGGAACCTGACCTGCATATGCGAAAGGGGGGGATACCCTGGTCACGCTGTCCGGCCTGCCTGCGGGGCAGGCGCCCGGGAAGGACCTGGCGGAGCGCGCCGTGCGGCAGTTCGAGGCGGGGCTGCCGCGGCTCAACCGGCTCGCGCGGTACTACGAGGGCAGGCACGACGTGCTGCTGCGCACCCGCCTGCCGGGGCTGCCCAACAACCGCCTGGTGCACGCGTTCCCGCGCTACATCGCCCAGGTGTCCGCCGCCTACCTGATGGGCGGCCCGGTGCGGGTGGAGGGGCCGGAGGGCACGGAGCGCCTGCGCGCGCTGCTGCGCCGGGGCGCGGCGGGGGACGCCGACGCGACGCTGGCGGTGCACCAGTCGGTGTACGGGCGGGCGGTGTCGCTGTGCTACGAGGACGCCCAGGGCGCGCCGATGGTGTGCGCGCTGGACCCGAGGACCGCCTTCGTCGCCTGCGCCGACACCGTGGACCACCGCCCGCTGTTCGGCGTGTACCTGCGAAACGGCCCCGCGGGGCGGGAAATCACGGTGTACACCGACGCGGCGGCCATCACCTGGGGGCCGAAGGGGGAAACGCGGTCGTCCCCGCACCCGTTCCGGTGCGTGCCGATGGCGGAGTACTTAAGCGGCGGCGACGGGCACGGCGACTTCGAGGACGTGCTGGCGCTCGTGGACGCCTACGATGTGCTGGAGTGCGACCGCGTCAACGACCGGCAGCAGTTCTCCGACGCGCTGCTGGTGCTCACCGGGGTCATGGGCGTCACCGCCCGCGAGGGCGACCCGATGGGCGCGATGGAGCGCCTGCGGCAGGAAAAGACCCTCGCGCTCCCGGACAGCGACGCCAAGGCCGAGTGGCTGGTGAAAAACCCCTCGGAGCGCGACATCGAGGTGCTGCGCGCCGCGCTGGCGGAGGACATCCACAAGTTCTCGCTGACGCCGGACTTCTCCGACGAGCGGTTCGCGGGCAACGCGTCGGGCATCGCGATCAAGTACAAGCTGTTCAACTTCGACAACCGCATCAAGCTCAAGGAGCGGCACTTCGCCGCGGGCCTGCGGGAGCGCGCCCGGGCGCTGTGCGGGTGGATGCGGACCCGCGAGGGCATCGAGCTGGACGCGGACGCGCTCACCTTCCGGCTCACGCGCACGCTGCCGGTCAACGAGGGCGAGCGCGCGCGGACCATCGCGGCGCTGGCGGGCGTCGTGCCCGCGGAAACCCTCAGGTATCACTCTCCCTTGCAGGAGAATCCCGATCTGGAAAGGACGACGGATGGCTGACAACGAGTCGGACCCCATGGACGACACCGCGGCGCAGGACGTCGCCCGCCGGGAGGCGGAGGTCGCACTGAGGGAGCGCAGGCTGGCGGCGCGGGAGGAGCTGGCCCGGCGCGGCCTGGGCGCGGGCCTGCTGGACCACCTGGACCTGGGCAGCGAGGAGGCTCTGCGCGCGGGGCTGCGGCTGGCGTCCCTCGCGGCGGCGTCCCCCGCGCCCGTCCCCCGCGAATCCACGCCGCAGAGCCCCGCGCCCGCGACCTACCGGGACCGCGCGCGGCTGTACCGGGAGGACCCGCAGGCATACCGCACCATGACGCAGCAGGAAAGGGGCAGGGAGTAACGCATGGCAGAGACGCTCAAGGAGAACCTGGTCATCCCGGAGGTCGTGGCGGACCTCGTGGAGCATTCGCTGGGCGCGCGGGTGACGCTGCTGCCGGTGACCACGCAGGACGACACGCTGCAGGGGCAGCCGGGCGACACGCTCAAGTTCCCGGCGTTCCGCTACATCGGCGCGGCGGAGGAGGTCGCGGAGAACGGGCAGGTGACGGCATCGCTGCTGTCGTCCTCGTCGGTGAGCGCGACGGTGAAGAAGTACGCCAAGGCGGTCACGCTGACCGACGAGGCAAGGCTGTCGGGGTACGGCGACCCGGTGGGCGAGGCCGCGAAGCAATTGGCCCGCGCCATCGACCAGGCGGTGGACGACGCGCTGTTCGCGCAATTGGACGGGCTTTCGTATTCCCGGCTGTACCCCGTGGCGGCGCTGTCCGCCGGCGCGGTGGCCGACGCGCTGACCTTGTTCGGGGACGACCTGGAGGGCGAGAAGATCCTGCTGACGGACCCCGCGGGGTTCGCGGCGCTGCGCAAGGACGCGGACTACATCCGCGCCAGCGACGTGGGGCAGCGGATGGTGTTCTCCGGCGTGGTGGGCGAGGTCTGGGGGTGCCAGGTCGTCGTGTCCTACAAGGTGAAGGACAGCGCGGCGCTGGGGGAGAAGCGGTACTACGTGCTCAAGCCCGGGGCGCTGCGGCTCATCAACAAGAGCGGCACGCAGGTGGAGGCCGTGCGCGAGGCGGAGTACATGCGCGACACGCTGTACGCCTCGAAGCACTGCGCGGCCTACCTGTACGACGAGTCTCGCGCCGCCGCGCTGACCGTGTTCACGGCGCTGCAGGCGCTCCCGGCGGGCAGCGTGGCGACCGCGGCGGGCGCGGCGGGCAAGACGCGCGTGGTCATCCCGGAGCACCTCGCGCCCGCCCCGGCGGGATACAAGTGGGTGTACGCCCTGGACACCTCGGCGACGAAGACGGTGACTTTCGGCACCGCGCTGACGGGCATGACGGACTGGGTGTCCTCCGCGACGGACGTCACCGCGGGCTCCAACACCTACGCGCACGTCGCGCTGGTGAACGCCGCGGACAACAAGCCGGTGAAGGTGATCCACGTCCCCGTCGTGGCTGGATAACCGGCTGGAACCAACGATGCAGGACTTCACGATACATGACAGAAGGAGGGGGTCCGGGGATGAAATCCCCGGCCGTGGCGCGGGGCGGGAGCCCCGCTCCGTCCCCGGGCGTCCCCTCCCGGGAGGTTCTCGATGTCCGTGACCGAAACGTTCCTGACGCTGCTGGGGGGCGCCTCCGCGCCCCCCGCAGACCTGTCCGCGGCGCTCGTCGCGCAGGCCGACGGGATGCTGCTGGGCTACCTGTGCCGGGATACGATGCCGGAGGGGCTGGAGGCGGCGCGCGCGGCGATGGCCGTTTCGCTGTACAACCGCATGGGCGCGGAGGGCGAGAAAAGCCGCGACGAGGGCGACGGGCACAGCGTGTCCGA
>DATHTQ010000288.1:0-3909 GCA_035463055.1 Candidatus Limnocylindria bacterium | reverse complement strand
GAGGGCGTGACCGTGCACCTGGACGAGCTGCTCGAGCGCTCCCGCGAGAAGGCCCTCACCATCATCCGCGAGAAGAGCCCGGACCTCGGGGACAAGGAAGGCGTCGCCCGCGTGGTGGGCGTGGGGGCCGTCGTGTTCACGACGCTGCTCAATTCGCGCATCAAGGACATCGACTTCTGGTGGGACCGCGCCCTCAACTTTGACGGCGACACCGGCCCCTATGTACAATACACCCACGCGAGGTGCGCGTCGGTCATCCGCAAGTCCGAGGAGGCCGGGTTCGTCCCCGGCGGCGAGGCGGACTACGCCGCGCTGGAGAACGAGGAGGCGCGGGCGGTGCTGCTGCTGCTCTCGCGCTTCCCGGAGGCCGTGCGCGCGGCGCGGCGGGACAACGAGCCGTCCACCGTCACCCGGGCCGCGCTGGAGATCGCGAAGGCCTTCAACCGCTACTACTACGAGCACCGCATCCTGGAGGGGAGCGAGGAGGAAAGGCGGGCGCGCCTGAGCCTCACGCGGGCGGTGAAGGGCGTCGTCGCCCTGGGGCTGTACCTCATCGGCGTGGAAGCGCCGGAGCAGATGTAAGGGCGGCGCCGGGCCCATGCCCGGGACGCCTTCATGCACCGGATCGGGGAAGGAGAGAGCAATGCGGTTTACCAAAATGCACGGCATCGGCAACGACTATATCTTCGTCAACTGCTTCGAGGAGATCGTGCAGGACCCGTCGCGCCAGGCCGTCATCATGAGCAGGCCCCACTTCGGCGTGGGAAGCGACGGGCTGGTGCTCATCGAGGGCTCCGACACCGCCGACTTCGGCATGCGCATCTTCAACCCCGACGGCACCGAGGCGGAGATGTGCGGCAACGCCTCGCGCTGCATCGGAAAGTACGTCTACGAGCGCGGGATGACCGACAAGACCGAGCTGACGCTCTCCACCAAGTCGGGCATCCGCCAGCTCAGCCTGACGGTCGAGCGCGGCAAGGTGAGCCGGGTGAAGGTCAACATGGGCACGCCGGAACTCAACCCCAGGAACATCCTCGTGGATTTGCCGGGCGAAATGGTCCTGCGCCACCGGCTGCAGATCATGGGGCAGGACTGGTACATCACCTGCGTCAACATGGGCAACCCGCACTGCGTCATCTTCGTCAAGGACCCGGAGGCCATCGACGTGGCGACCCTGGGCCCGATGTTCGAGAACCACCCGCTGTTCCCCCGCCGCACCAACGTGGAGTTCGTGCGCGTCATCCGGCGCGACGTGCTGCAGATGCGGGTGTGGGAGCGCGGCGCCGGCGAGACCCTCGCCTGCGGCACCGGCGCCTCCGCGGCGCTGGTCGCGGCGGTGCTGGGCGGCCTGTCGGACCGCACGGTCCAGATGAAGCTGCTGGGCGGCAACCTCGAGCTCAGCTGGAACGCCGAGGACAACCACGTCTACCAGACCGGCCCGGCCGAATACGTCTTCGACGGCGAGTGGCTCGGCTGACGCCGATCCTGCATACAAGCGCCCGGGCGCGCCCGGCGTAAGGGGAGGGTAATTTTGCACGTCAACTCCTACCTGGCCCGCATGCCCGCGGGCTACCTGTTTTCGGAGATCGCCCGGCGCGTCGCGCGCTTCGAGGCGGACAACCCCGGGCGGAAGCTCATCCGCATGGGCATCGGCGACGTGACGCGCCCCCTGTCCCCGACGGTCGCCGAGGCCTTCGCGCGTGCCGCCGCGGGCATGGCGGCGCCCGAGGGCTTCCACGGCTACCCGCCCGACGGCGGGCAGCCGTTCCTGGTGGACGCGATCATCCGCAACGAGTACGAAAGCCGCGGCGTCTCCCTCGCCCGGGACGAGGTGTTCGTCTCCGACGGCGCGAAGAGCGACACGTCCGCCCTGCAGGAGCTGTTTTCCCCCGACGCCGTCGTCGCGGTGACCGACCCGGTCTACCCGGTCTACGTGGACGCCAACGCGATGGCGGGCCGGCTGGGCAACTACGCGGACGGCGCGTGGGAGAAGCTCGTCACCATCCCGGTCACCCACGACAACGGCTTCGTGCCGCAGATGCCCCAAGGCCGCGTGGACGTGCTCTACCTCTGCTCGCCCAACAACCCGACGGGCACCGTGCTGGACCGTGATACCCTGCGCCGCGTCGTGGCCTGGGCGCGGGAAAACGAGGCGCTCGTCGTCTATGACGCCGCCTACAAGTCCTTCATCACCGACCCGGACCTTCCCCGCAGCATCTTCGAGATCGAGGGCGCGAGGGAGTGCGCGGTGGAGTGCTGCTCGTTCTCCAAGACCGCCGGGTTCACGGGCGTGCGCTGCGCGTTCACGGTCATCCCGAAAGAGGTCTCCGGCAGGCTGCCGGACGGGAGCCGCGTGAGCCTCAACGCGATGTGGCGACGCCGCCAGAACAGCCGGTTCAACGGCGTGTCCTACCCCGTCCAGCGCGCCGCGGAGGCGGTGTACACGCCGCAGGCGCAAATCGAGACGGGGGAGGCCATCGCCTACTACCTCGGCAACGCGCGCATCGTGCTGGAGGCGCTGGAGGGCACCGGTTGCCAGGCGGTCGGCGGGGTGCACGCGCCCTACATCTGGCTGAAGACCCCGGGCGGCATGGACGGCTGGGCGTTCTTCGACCACCTGCTGCGGGAGGCCGGCGTGGTCGGCACCCCGGGCGAGGGGTTCGGCGCGGGCGGCAGGGGTTGCTTCCGCCTGACCGCGTTCGGCAGCCGCGAGAACACTGTGGAGGCGGCCGCGCGGGTGCGCGAGGTCCTGCTTCATATCTAAGAATCTTTGGTTTGACGGGGGTGGCATGATCCAGGCGATTGTGGGGGCCAACTGGGGCGACGAGGGCAAGGGCAAGCTGACCGACGTGCTGGCGGAGCACAGCGACGTCGTCGTCCGCTTCCAGGGCGGGGCCAACGCGGGCCACACCATCATCAACCGCTTCGGCAAGTTCGCGCTGCACCTGCTGCCCAGCGGCATTTTCCACCCCAGCGTGCTCAACGTCATCGGCCCGGGCGTCGCCTTCGACCCCGAGGCCTTCTTCTCGGAGCTGGACGGCATCCTCGCGCGCGGCATCCAGATGCCCCGCCTGCTCGTGTCGGACCGGGCGCAGGTACTCATGGACTTCCACATCCTGCTGGACACGCTGGAGGAGGAGCGGCTCGCCGCGCGCAAGTTCGGCTCCACCAAGTCGGGCATCGCGCCGTTTTATTCCGACAAGTACCTCAAGATCGGCGTGCAGGCGTGCCACCTGCTGGACCGGGACCTGCTCTTCGAGCGCCTGGCTGCCAGCGTGGAAAAGAAGAACGTGCTCATGGAGCACCTCTACCATGCGCCCAAGCTGGACCCGGAGGCGCTGACGGAGAAGTACTTCGCGCTGGGGCAGCGCCTGAAGCCCTTCCTGGGCGACACGACGCTGGCGCTGCACGAGGCCGTGCAGGCCGGGAAGGACATCCTGCTGGAGGGCCAGCTGGGCGCGCTGCGCGACCCGGACCACGGCATCTACCCCTACACGACGTCCTCCTCGCCGCTGGCGGGGTACGCCGCCATCGGCGCGGGGCTGCCCCCGGGCCGCATCGACGAGGTCATCGCGGTCACCAAGGCCTACTCCTCCAGCGTGGGCGCGGGGGTGTTCCCCTCGCAGATGTTCGGGCAGGAGGCGGACGAATTGCGCAGGCGCGGCGGCGACGCGGGCGAGTTCGGCGCCAAGACGGGCCGCCCCCGTGACGTGGGCTGGTTCGACGCGGTCGCCACGCGCTACGGGTGCCTGGTGCAGGGCGCGACCGCGTGCGCGGTGACCAACCTGGACGTGCTGGGCTACCTGGACGAGATCCCGGTCTGCGTCGCCTACGACCTGGACGGCGAGAAGATCGACCGCTTCCCGGTCACCCCGGACCTGAGGCGCGTGAAGCCCGTGTATGAGACCC
>DATHTQ010000287.1:0-6140 GCA_035463055.1 Candidatus Limnocylindria bacterium | reverse complement strand
CAACGACATGGGCCGCGAGATGGACGCGCTGCACGGGCTGCTGGACGACCTGCTGGGCAAGGGGCCGGGCGCGAAGCCGCGGGCGGCTTCGCTCAACCGCGTGGAAAAATCCCTGACGTTCCCCGCGCCGGAAGACGACGGCGGAGGGCTTCCGGAAGCTCTCCGCCGCGAGGGCACCTGGGCGGGGCCGGGCGGCCGCTGGGCGCGCCTGGAATTCCCGGACGAAAACACCCTGCGCCTCACCTGGATGGGGCCGGGGCAGAAGGTGCCGTTCGCGGTCACCTTCGCCAGGAAAACCGCGCGCCGCGGCGAGCACGTGACCTACGTCCCGGGCGAGCGGCCCCAGGCCTGCCTCGGCCGCTTCGGGGTGAAGGACGGCATTGTCCACGCCCAGCTGCTGTTCCCCGAGGCGCCCTACACGCTGCTCGCGCGCATCGCGCCGGAGGAGGGCGGCCTGCGCGTCCAGACGGAGGGCGTGGGCTTCGAGTCCGGCGATTTCCGGTTCCGCCCGGCCTCTTTCGCGGGGGAGGGCGCCTGATGGCCGGCAGCCTGTGGGTGCGGGAGATCCGCCGCGGCAGGATCCGCCGCGACCTCGTGGTGCCCTGCCCGGAGCGGGACTTCGAGGAGGCGCTGCGGGAGGCCTGCCGCGCGCTGGACGTGGGCATGCCCATCGTGACCGACAAGCACGCGCGCGACTTCGCGGCGTTCTCCCAGGCGAGGTTCCTGCCCGAACACTTCATGGAGAGCATATCCTTCGACCGCCTGGAGGCGGAGTACTTCGACACGGAGGCGAACCATGCACGTCCCCCGCGGGAGGATTGAGGACGAGACACTGCTCGGCTTCCGAGACGCGCTGCGCGCGCCGGCCGGGGAGCCCTACGACGAGACAAGGTGGCTGTACGTGCCGCCGTTCTACGCCGAGTACCGCTACGTCCTGGGCACGCTGGGCGGGAACCCCATCATCTGCGTCGGGCTCAACCCGTCCACCGCGCGCCCGGACGCGCTGGACCGCACGCTGCAGAGCGTGCAGCGCATGGCGCTCTCCAAGGGGTACGACAGCTTCCTGATGATGAACCTCTACGCCCAGCGCGCGACGCGGCCGCGGGACATGGACCCCGAGGTCCACGGCTTCCTGCACGCCGAGAACCTCAAGGCGTTCCGGTACCTGCTGGGCAGGACGAAGACCGTCTGGACCGCCTGGGGCGCCGTGATGGAGACGAGGGCGTTCCTGCGCTCGTGCGTGCGCGACTTCGCCCGCGTCGGCGCCGAGGAGGGCGCGCAGTGGTTCACCGCGGGGGAGCTGAGCCGGGGCGGCCACCCCCACCACCCGCTGTTCCTCAGCACCCGCCACCCGATGGAGCCGTTCGACGTCGCGGCCTATGCAGCGACACTTAAGGAAGATCATGCGGGCTGAGGAGAGGGACGTCCTGCTGCACGGCGGCGCCGCCCGGCTGCGCACCCCGCTGGAGGGGGACGCGGAGGCGATGCTGGCCCACCTGCGGGACGTGTGCGCCGAGACGCACTTCCTGGAGCGCTCCCCCGGGGACCCGATGCCGACCCTCGAGGATGAGCGGCGGTTCCTTTCGCTCTTTGCGCAGAGCCCCGACCGCGTCATGATGGGCGTGTTCCTGGACGGCGGGCTCATCGCCTCGGCCTCGGTCGCGCCCGCGGCCATGCGCCGCAAGACCCGCCACCGGGCGGAGATCGGCCTGTCGGTGCGCAGGGAATACTGGGGCCAGGGGCTGGGCGCCCTGCTGATGGAGGAGGGCATCCGCGCCGCGCGCGCGATGGGCTACCTGCGGCTGGAGCTCGCGGTGTTCGCAGACAACGAGCGGGCGGTGCGGCTGTACGAGCGCTTCGGCTTTACGCGCCACGGCGCCCTCCCCAACGCCTTCCGGCTGGAGGACGGCACTTTCCGCGACTGCCTGCTCATGGGGCTGGAACTCCAACAAGACGAGAAAGAGGATGGACGCATACCGCATGACGACGCCTGACCTGAACGTTTCCGCGCCGCCCGTCGCCGAGAAGCTTGCGGCGCTGCTGCGCTTCCCCACCGTCGCCGGGCCCGGCGAGGACGAGATGGCCGTCATCGGCGGCCGGCGGGCCATGGGCGAGCTGTACCCCCTGGTCGCCTCCCGGTGCGAGCAGCACCTCATCGCCGGGCGCGGCGTGGTGTTCCGCTGGCGCGGCAGGGAGAGCGAAAACCCCTGGGTGCTCATGGCGCACTACGACGTCGTGCCCGCCGAGGAGCAGGGCTGGGAGCACGCGCCGTTTTCGGGCGATATCGCCGGCGGGTACGTCCACGGGCGCGGCGCGCTGGACACCAAGGGCACGCTCGCCGCGATGCTGCAGGCGGCGGAGGAATTGCTGGAGGAGGGCTTCACCCCCGCGCGGGACGTGTTCTTCTGCTTCTCCGGCGACGAGGAGACCTTCGGCCCCACGACCGGGGAGACCATCCGCTGGCTTTGGGAGAACGGCCACGCGCCGGACTTCGTGCTGGACGAGGGCGGGTGGATGGACGGCAGCCCGCTGCCGGGCTTCCAGGGCCTGGCCGCGATGGTCGGCGTGGGCGAGAAGGGCATGGCGCAGCTGCGCCTGAGCGTCAGGGGCCGGGGCGGCCACGCCTCGCGCCCCCACGGGCCGACGCAGGCGGATATTTTGGTCGCCGCGATGGAGCGCATGCGCAAAAGCCCGTGGCCGATGCGCTTCACGGACCCCGTGCGCCGCACGATGCGGGCATTGAGCCCCCTGTGCGCCTACCCGTGGAGGCTGCTGTACACCTACCCCGACTCGTTCGGCAAGCTGCTGTTCCGCATGTTCGACCGCCTGTCCGGCGAGCATGCCGCGCTGCTGCGCACGACCTGCGCCCTGACCCAGATGGACGGCAGCCGCGCCTCCAACGTGATCCCCGACGAGGTGCGCGCGGGGTACAACCTGCGCCTGCTGCCCGGGGACACCCAGGAGAGCGTGCTGGAGCGCGCGCGGGAGGTCGTCCGGGACGCCCGGGTGCACCCGGAGGTCGTGCTGGGCAACGACCCGAGCCCAGTGTCGGAGACCGCGTGCCCCGCGTTCGGGCGCATCAAGGCGGCGGTCGCCGCCGTGTGGCCCCAGGCCGTCACCGCGCCCGCGCTGATGGTCGGCGCGACCGACGCCTACCACTACAGCCTGGTCTGCCCCCGGGTGTACCGCTTCTCGCCGCTTCGGGTCACGCCGCAGGAGGCGGCGTGCGTCCACGCGGCCAACGAGCGCCTGCCGGTGGGCGCATTGATGGAGGCCGTCCTGTTCTACCGCGCGCTGCTGCGCGGGGAGTGAGGCGCCGCCCCGTTTAACCCGATTTCCCCGGGTATAATGCCTCCAACCGGCACAGGGCCGGCACGCCGGGCCGATGAGACAGGCGGCGCGGCAAGGAGGCGGCATGCGCGACATCGTACCCTTCCTGTGGTTCGCCGACGGGAATGCGGAAGAGGCGGTCCGCTACTACGTCTCGGTGTTCCCCAACTCCCGGGTCCGTTCCATCCGCCATTACCCCGACGAGCGCCTCAGCGAGCACTTCCGGGGCATGCAGGGCAAGGTGCTCACGGCGGAGTTCGAGCTGAACGGCAGGCGGTTCATGGCCCTGGACGGCGAGGCAATCTTCCGGCTCAGCGAGGCGTTCTCGCTGCTCATCGAGTGCGACAGCCAGGAGGAAATCGACTACTACTGGGACAGGCTGTCCCACGTCCCCGAGAGCGAGGCCTGCGGCTGGTGCAAGGACCGCTTCGGCGTCAGCTGGCAAATCGTGCCGCGCGGCATGGACGCCTACATGGACAGCGACGCGGCGGTGGCCGCGGTGATGGACATGAAGAAGATCGACGTGAAGGCCTTGGACGACGCGGCGGGAAGATAGCGCGGCGGCACATATAAAATCAAGAAAGGCCCGCGGGCCTTTCTGCACGGGAAAGCGCCGGGATGATTCCCGGCGCTTTCGCTTTTACTGTGGCCCGCCCTCCATGGGCGTCGGGTCCATGAAATGCCAGCGGAAGCCGTACCTGTCCGCCACCTGCCCGTACAGGGGGCTGAAGAACGTGGGCTCCAGCGGCATGAGGACCTCGCCGCCCACGGACAGCGCGCTGAACACGGCCCGCAGTTTGCCGTGGTCCGCGTGGGACACGAGGATCCACACGGCCCGGTTGGGCTTGAGGTCCTCGGCGGGCGTGTCGTCGGAGAGCATGAGGTCCCCCGCGAAGGTCCGGATATTGCCGTGCATGACCATGCCGCGCATTTCCTCCGGAATGCCGTCGTCAACCCCCGGGGGCATCTGGTCGTAGGTCATCAGGTCCGGCGGGCCGGCCTGGAAGGCGTTCGCGTAGAACGCCGCGGCCTCTGCGGCGTTGCCGGGGAAGTTCAGGTATACCTCGATCATGGGGCGTCCTTTCCGGGGGCCGCGCCTTCCTGGGACGGCGGCCCCGCGCGCATGGAGTGTACCCCGGCGCCCCCCTTATCTACTCATTAAAAGAACCCTTCCGCCCAAAGGTGCGCGGAAGGGCATATCCTGTCCGGTTTTGGTCCGGCTGCGCGGGTATCGGTTTACGGCTGCTCCGGAACCGGCAGCGTCGAGGGCAGCATGAAGATCCAGCAGTACCCGAACCTGTCGCGCACCTCGCCGTACAGGGGGCTGAAGAACGTGCGGGCGAGCGGCTCCAGCGCCTCGCCGTCCCGCGCGAGCCTGTCGAAATATTCCCGGAGCAGCGCCTCGTCCCCGTGCGTGACCATCAGCCAGTACGCGGAGCCCGGCGGCGTCCGGCCCGGGCGCTGGGTGTCCGACAGCATGAGGTCGCCGACGGGGGTCTTGAGGTTGGCGTACAGGATAGGCCCGGCCTCGGCCTCGGCCACGCTCCCGGCCTCGCGCGTCGCGGCCTCGCGCATGACGTAAGGTTTGGGCGCGCCGAACACCTCCTGGTAGTACGCGAGCGCCTCCCCGGCGTTGCCGTCGAAGGCTAGGTACGCTTCAATCACGCTCGGCTCCCCCGCGCGCGGGGTATTCCGGGACGCGGCCCGGTGTCATGCGCGCGGTGGGATTGTACCCGGAGGGGCGCTACAGGCTCTGCTCCCGCAGCCACTCCCCGACGTCCCGGTCCTCCTGAGCGGGGTGCCCAAGGAGCCGCTCCGCCAGGCCCTCCGGCGTGAAGGCCGCGCCGGCAAGCGCCGCGGCGACGCGCTCGCCCAGGTCCGGGTCGTTGGCATCGGTGAAGCACTGCGCCTGGGTGACCCGCCCCTGGGCGAGGGACAGCAGCAGCTCGACCCCGCCCCAGGCGAAGCGCGTCTCCAGCGTCGCGTCAAAGCGCGGCGTCGCGCCGTAGGTCCACTCCCACGAGCGGTATTTCTCCGTCAGCTCGCGGATGGCGCCCTCCCCCGCGGCCTCCCCCAGCCCGGTCAACTGGGCGGGGCCGTATTCCTTCCGGAAGGCGTCGAACAGCGCGTCCTTGAGCCCCTGGATGGTGACGGAGGGGGCGAGCTCCCTGAGGTTGCCCACGCGCGCGCGCACGCTCTGTACGCCCTTGGCGGCGAGTTTGGCCTGGGAGGGCGCGAGGTAGCGGCCCAGCAGGGCCATGTCCACGTCCATGAGGATGGTGCCGTGGTGCAGGGACGCAGTTTGGGTGTGGCGGAACGCGTTGCCGGAGAACTTGGCCCCGGAGTCCTTCAGCACGATGTCGTTGCGGCCGGAGCGCTCGGTCTCCACCCCGAAGGCGCGGACCGCGGCGCGGATGACGTCCAGCTGGCGCGGCACGTCGTAGAGGGCCTTGGGCATGAGGAACGAGAAGTTGAGGTTGCCCAGGTCGTGGTACACGGCGCCGCCGCCGGTGGAGCGGCGCACGAGGGTGCCGCCCTCCTCCCTGAGCATCGTGACGCGGCACTCCTTCCAGGCGTTCTGCCCGCGGCCGATGACGACGGTGTGCGCGTTCTGCCACAGGAACAGCGAAGGCCCCTCGTTCTCCCCGAGCAGCAGCGCTTCCTCCATCGCGAGGTTTATCGTGGGATCGGTGTTGGAGGTTTCCAATATCCGGCTTTCAGGCATGATTCTTTCCCCCAATATAGAATAAAGTTTCCCGGAGAGGGCACGGGGGAGGGGGCTTTTTCAAAAGCGCCCTCCCCCGCCTATC
>DATHTQ010000286.1:0-2304 GCA_035463055.1 Candidatus Limnocylindria bacterium | reverse complement strand
CGCGCAGCCACGCTTTTCCGGGGCAACCGTCCCGCGCCCTGACCCGACCCTGACGGAGGAACAAATGAAAAGATTGCTCGCAATCGCAGCCTGCGCGGCGTTCCTGTCCTGCCTGTTCCCGGGCGTCCCGGCCGCCGGCACGGCCCGCGCGGAAACGGGGGACCACGCCTGGGGCCCGTGGACATACGACGGGGACGGCACGCACACCCGGGTCTGCGCGGATGACGAAACCCATACCGAGACCGCCGCATGCGACTATGCCGACGCCGTCACCCCGCCGGACTGCGAAGCCTCCGGGTACACCACCCATACGTGCGCGCTGTGCGGGCATTCCTACACCGACTCCCTCACCGCGCCTACGGGGCACGACTGGTGTATGTGGATCGGCGACGGGACCGGGAAGCACACCCGGTACTGCGACAAGAATGCCACGGTGCACAGCGAAACGGCAGACTGCGTCTATGTAGACACCGTGGCAGTCGAGCCCAACTGCAACTTCGAGGGGGTCCTGGAGCGGAGATGCTCGGTTTGTGAGGACATGGTACTTGAGCCTGTCGGGCTGGCGCCCAACGCCCACTCCTGGAGCGAGTGGCGGCCCGCCGCCGCGGGCGAGCACTACCGATTTTGCTACAACTACCGGAATGGGCACGATGAGTATGGTATGTGCAGCAGGAGTTACGTGGACGTAACGACCCTGCCCGCCTGCACCGAGCCGGGCTACACGACCCACACCTGCGCCGTTTGCGGGCGCGTCGTGACCGACACGCCGGTCGCCGCCCTGGGCCACCAGCCCGGCACATGGGCCGTGGTCCTGGAGCCCGGCCGGGGCCGGGAGGGCCGGCGCGAGCTGCCCTGCCTGCGGTGCGGCGCCGTGCTGGATACGCAGCCCATCCGCGCGCTCGCCGCCCTGCGCTATGGCAACACCGCCTGCGCGCTGGGGCCGCGATTCCGCGACGAGAACCCGGAACTGACCGACAGGTGGTACATGTACGCCCCGGTCGACCTGCGCGGGGGCGGCATGCCTGGCATCCCGCTCATCGCGGCCAACCAGCACCGCATCGGCACGGTGGACCTCGCCCTGGGGGGAGACGGAACGCTCACGGTCACGGTCAAGCTGAACAGCGCGAAGACCGTCGTGCGCAGCGAATTCCTGGCCTTCTTCCAAGGCCTGGAGGAAGTCACGTCCGTCCTTCCCGAGGACCTGCAGGCCCAGTCGCTGCCGCTGGACACCCCACTGAACGCGGCGGACCTGCTGGGCGAGGACATGCAGGGGCTGATGTACCTGCTGCTGACCATCGACTACGACCCGCTGGCGGACGGAATCACGCCGTTGTGACGCGCGGAATACGGCATGACGGCGGCTCCGGATAAACTTTGCGGGAATGGAAAAAGGCCTCCGGGCCTTTTTTAGTTGGCATGGCAGGCCTGCCGGCGTTGCGTCATATGCGGATTCCGGGAATTTTGGTAGAATGGGCCGGATTTCCTCATACCGCCCAAGCAGGAGAAGGCAAACGCCGCAGGGAGGGACCATGTACCGCGAACTGGACGCATTGCTGAAGAAACCGCCCCTCTACGAAAAGACCCCCGAAAAGTTCTGGGACGACCCGCACATCTCCGCGGGCATGCTGGAGGCGCACCTGGACCCCACGACCGACGCGGCGAGCCGCAGGCCCCAGACCATCGCGCGCTCGGCCGCGTGGATCGCCTCGCTGCTCCCCCGCGGCGCCCGCCTGCTGGACCTGGGGTGCGGCCCCGGGCTGTACGCGAAGCGGTTTTCGGAACTGGGATTGCGTGTGACGGGCATGGACCTCTCCGCGCGCTCGGTCGCCTGGGCGCGGGAGCACGACCCGGACAGCGAGTACGTCCTGGGGAACTACCTCGAAATGGATATTGAGGGGGCGTTCGACGCCGCGACGCTCATCTGGTGCGACTACGGCGCGCTGGTCCCGCAGGACCGCGCCACCCTCCTGCGCAACGTGCGCCGGGCGCTGAAGCCGGGCGGCCTGTTCCTGCTCGACACGTTCACGCCCCGGCGCTACGACGGCTTCAAGGAGAGGACCTGGTGGGAGCGCAGCGCGGCGGGCGGCTTCTGGAGCCCTAATCCCCACATGGTCCTGGGCGCGGAATACCTCTACGAGGGCCACGTCGGCCTCTCCCGCTACGTCGTGCTGGAGGACGGCAACGCCCGCGCGTTCAACATCTGGGACACCGCGTTCACCCCGGGCACCCTCGCCGCGGAGCTGCGGGCGCAGGGCTTTGAACCTATGGACTTCTATTCGGACATGGAGGGCAACCCATACCGGG
>DATHTQ010000285.1:0-4226 GCA_035463055.1 Candidatus Limnocylindria bacterium | reverse complement strand
GGCTTCGAAGCTGGGCCTTCCCCGGCCTTCTTCTTCGCCGCCCGTGCCTTCGCGGCGTTCTCGACGCGCTTCGCCCTGATTTCCTCGGCGGACAGCTTCGGCTTTGGCTCTTTGGCGGTCATCTTTTTCGCCGCCCGCGCCTTCGCGACGTTCTCGACGCGCAGGGCTTTCAGCTCCTCGGGCGACCGCCTGGTCCTCGGCGCCTTCTCCGCGGAGCTTAGCAGGCGCTCCTTCTTTGCCTTTGCGCTTTCAAGCTCCTCCATGCCCTTGGCCAGCGCCGCCCTGCGCGCGTCCAGCGCCGCTTCCGCCTTCCCGACCTGGGCGCGGCGGGCATCGTTCTGCCTGGCAAGGCGCTCGATCCGCGCGTCCGCCAGGGCGATGCGCTCTTCCCTGGAGGGGTACGCCTTGCGGGGCTTCCTCCCCGCCGTTTCCGCGGGCGCTGTGTTGCCGCTGCCGGAAGCGGCCTTCTTCCCGGCTTGCGCGTCCTGCCTGGGTCCTGCGGGCTTCCCGGAACCTTTCACACCGCGCGGCATATGCGGTCCCTCCTATGTTCCTGACATTCTTACATGGGCCTTATCGTAACACTATATTGTTGAATCAGCAACTGACATCCCGCCGCGGCAAAGATAAAGTTCGTCCAACATATTCACGGATAAACGAAGAACGCCGGCCTTATTCCAAAAGCTGGCGTTCCATTGGTGGAGGTGAGGGGAATCGAACCCCTGTCCGCAGACTCAAGCCAACGGTTTTCTCCGAGCGCATACGGTGGTTTGAAATTCCCGCCTCCGGCCGCCCGCCGTCAGGCTGCCGGGCTTGGTAGCTTCATCATGCCGGCCACGCCGCAAAGCTTAGGCGGGCCCGTTCCTCACATCACTGACGCCGGGGGTTCAAGCCGTGAGCGCTTAAGTCCGACGCGCGGCCTTAGGCCGCGAAAGCGAATTGCTGATCGTTGTCAGTTAATTGTTTTCCCTGTTTTAACGCGGTGCAGGGTCCGCGGCTCGCTTGCCATTGTCCCGACAATCCCCGTCGAAACCAGTGCACCCCCGCGTGAAGCGGCGGTCCGCCACTGTGGGGACATTATACCACGAAACGGATGGTGGGGCAATGCGCGGAGGATTGCAATCCCCGCGTGAGGACGGGTTATCAGCGTTCTTTGCGCCGCCTCCGGCCCACAAAAAAGGGAGGGCTTCCGCCCTCCCTATCATGTCACCATAAAACCAGTGGAATCCCCCGCCGCGCCTCAGTGGATGATCGCGACGACCAGGCCGCCCAGGTTGTCGGTGGAGGCGAGGAACTCCGTGTCCGCCCTGGGCAGGGACACCGTCGTGTCCGCGTCGCCGCCGGGGACGCGGTAAATTTCGTAGGTCAGCACGCCGTCCTTGTAGACCGAGATGTGCGGATGGGCGATGAGGTAGTCGATGTACTCCTCCAGTGCGAGGCCCAGGTGCCGCATGACCGCCGCGTGGGGCACGCCGACGAAGCGGTAGGCGTCCAGCCTGAGGTTGATGCCGGTCACGTGGGACTTGTCCACGGTCGCGGCGTCGGGGTAGCCCTGGGTCGGGAAGCGGAACACGAAGCCGTACTCCCAGCCGTGCTCGTTGAGCCACTTGGCCTGTTCGGTCTGCTGGAAAGGCGCCGCGTTGAGGGCGCTGTCGTTGCGGTTGTACACATCCATGCTGACGCTCAGGCCCGTGTGGTACTCGCTGGTGCCGGGGTAGGCGACGTTCTGGCGGGCGCGCTCGATGAGCGCCTCGCCGGAATAGCGGTCGGTGTAGCGTGCGACCTCGGCCTGCCAGAAGGTGTTCTGGGTGTTGAAGTCGCGGTAGCCGCCGCGCACGGTGTAATACTGCAGGCCGGCGTCCCGCGCGCCCTGGATCATCGCGTCCAGCGCCTCGATGGCGGTGGGCAGCAGCGTGATGTTGCCGTTGTCCACGGGGACGCGGTAGGACGTGCGGATGCCGATGGAGGCGAGGTCGTCCTCGACCAGGGTGTAGTCCCCCGGCATCGTGTGCCAGCGGTTGACCAGCAGCAGCCCGCCCATGAGCAATTCCTCACGGGTCACCGGCGCCTGGGCGGAAAAGGTGATCGGGAAGTCGCTCACGTCCACCACGTCCCAGCCCTCGGCCTTGGGCTGCGGCCAGGTGCGGACCTCCCCGGTCTGCAGGCTGGCCATCTGCTCCGCGCGGGCCCTGCTGTTCTCCTCCAGCAGGACGCGGTTCTCCTCCTCCACGCGCAGGGCCTCCGCCTCGCGCTGGCCCTGGCTGTACTTGTCCAGCAGGATGTAGCCCGTCAGGCAGATGGCGAACAGCACGGCCAGCGCGATCGTCCACTTGAGCACGGTGCGCAGCGGGTTGGCCTTTCTCACGGTAGACATCGCTGTATCCTTTCACGCGCGGCGCGGCGCCGCTCCGGCCTTCTTCCGCCTTTTATAGCCCAAAAAAGCGAGGGTTGTCAAGGCGAGGGGACCGCGTCCTCCTCCAGCAGCGCCGACAGCGCCTCCACCGCCTCCTCCTCGTCGCGCCCCTGGGCGACCAGGCGCAGCTCGCGCCCCGTCATCTTCCCCAGCGACAGCAGCCCCAGCAGGGACTTGCCGTTGAACGTGCCCCGGCCGTCGATGAGCAGGATGCTGGAGGAGAAGGCGTTGGCCGCGTGGACCAGGCTGCGCGCGCGCAGCGCCGTCAGCGGGACTTCCCCGCCCAGCGTGATGGTCCGGCTCGTCATTCTCTTCCCCTTTCAGGAGCCGCAAAATGCGGCCCCGCATTGCAATCATTCCAAGACGCCGCATGGCAGCGGCGGTTCATCCATTCAACGGGCGGCCCCGCACAAACCCTGCGCGAAATGGCCGCGGCGCGGCGGCGGTGCGTATGTCGGCCGCCGGTATCAGGCCCGGGCGCCGTCCTCCCCCATCGCGTCCGCCCCGGCGCGCAGCTGGCGCATGAGGCGGGCGGCCGCGGATTTGGAGAGCGGCGGATCCATCTCGGCGCCCAGCTGCTCCAGCGAGGCGTCGGGGCGGATGAGCCGCAGGCGGGCCAGCGCCTCCAGGCGCGGCGGCAGGGCGTTGAGGCCCCGCAGCCGGGATATCCGCTCGATGGCCTCCACCTGCGCGCGCGCCGCCTCCAGCTGGCGGGCAAGGTTCGCGTTGTCGCAGTTGACCGCGCGGTTGGCACTCTCGCGCAGGCTCTTCTGTGCGCGCATGTCCTCCATGCGCATCAGGGCCTTGGGCGCGTCCATGAGGCGCAGCAGGTCGCCCACGGCGTCCCCGCCCTTGAGCGCCGCCACCCACGCGCCGCGCCGGGGGAGGACCGACGCCTCCAGCCCCTCGTGCTCCAGCACCCGGCGAAGGCGCATCGCGCGGGACCGCTCGGGGAACACGAACTCGGCGTGGTAGCGCGCCTGCGGGTCCGCGATATAGCCGCACGCCAGGAACGACCCTCGCAGGTACGACCTGCGGCAGCAGTTGCGCCTCGTGACCCTGCGCGGCGCGGAGAACCGCTCGCCGCCCTCGCCGTCCCCGCGCAGCATGCCCTGCTCGCGCAGGAGCTGGCGCGAATCGCCCGGGGAGAGCAGCAGCTCGAACTGCCGCCTGCGCCCCACGCCCTCGCGCACCATCAGGCGGGGCGATTCGGTGAGCCCGCCCCACGCCGTGAGCAGCGCCAGCGCGCGCTTGAGCGCCTGGGGCGTCTGGGTCCGCAGGCCCAGGCGCATCTCGCGCCCGGGGGAGAGCGTGAGCATCGCCGCGCCCAGCACCATGCCCCCGAGTTCCGCCATCAGGCAGCAGCGCCGCAGCACCTGCCTGGCGGTGAGCTCGGCCTTCACCGCGCGGGTAAAACTAGGCGCCATGGCCAAGGACGATGCGCACCTCCGGCTCCAGCGTCACGCCCCAGCGCTCCAGCACCCGGCGGATGACCTCGTCCTTGAGGGCGACGAAGTCGGCGGTGGTCGCTCCCCCCAGGTTGATGAGGAACCCGGCGTGCAGCTCACTGACCTGCGCGCGGCCCACGGTGAGCCCCTTGAGGCCCGCCTGCTCGATGAGCGCGCCCGCGTAGTACCCGGGCGGGCGGCGGAAGAACGAGCCCGCGGAGGGATAGGTGAGCGGCTGCTTTTCCCGGCGCATCTGCTGGAGCTGCGCCATCGTCGCGTACAGCGCGTCGCGGCTGCCCGGCAGCAGCTTCATCGTCGCGCCCAAGACGATGAGCCCCTCGTCCATCATGCGGCTGTGGCGGTAG
>DATHTQ010000284.1:0-4078 GCA_035463055.1 Candidatus Limnocylindria bacterium | reverse complement strand
TAGGTGAGCGGCTGCTTTTCCCGGCGCATCTGCTGGAGCTGCGCCATCGTCGCGTACAGCGCGTCGCGGCTGCCCGGCAGCAGCTTCATCGTCGCGCCCAAGACGATGAGCCCCTCGTCCATCATGCGGCTGTGGCGGTAGGAGAAGTCCGCCTCCGCGGCGCTGAGCGTGCGGCGCTCCCCCTGCGGGGTCATGCAGTCCACGCTCTCGACCACGTCCGCCATCGTGCCGTTGTAGGCGCCGGCGTTCATCAGGCACGCGCCGCCCAGCGACCCGGGGATCCCCGCCGCGAACGCGAGGCCGGCCAGGCCCTGGTCCGCCGCGTAGAAGGCGACCTTCTTGAGCGAGGCGCCCGCCTGCGCGTACACGCGGTCCCCCTGGGCGCGCACCTGCGAGAACCCGGGCCCGAAGCGGATGACAAGGCCCCCGAAGCCCGCGTCGTCCACCAGCAGGTTGGAGCCGCGCCCCATGACCAGCACGGGCACGCCCGCGGCCCCGGCCCCGCGCAGGGCGGCCACGAGCTCGCCCTCCTCCCGCACGTCCAGCAGCCACTTCGCGGGCCCGCCGGTGCGGATGGTCGTCAGCGGCCCCAGCGGCTCGCCGGTATGGAAGCGCCGCTCCAGCAGCCACTCCCAGGCGGTGTTGGCGTCGCCGGTCATGTGTTCCTCCAAGCTTCCAGGAAGTATACCATGTCCTTTTTGTAAACGCAACTCCCGGATTTGACAGGGGGAGCCGCGCGTGATTCGCGTCAGATGAAGAGCCGCCTGCGGATCTCGTCCTTGAGGGTGTGGTTGTGCTCCAGCCCCGCGAGCATCAGCGCGACGACCGCGACCGTGATGGCCGCATACAGGGACCAGCCTATCATCACGCGGCCGCGGGCGTTGAGGTCGAGGATGACCTCCACGGCGATGAGGGACGCGCCCAAGACCAGCGCCATCGCCGCCAGCCGGTACAGCAGCGGCATCTGCACGCGCCGCCACGCGAGGAGCATCAGCAGCGTCGCCGCGCCCAGCAGCACCAGCATCGGCATCACGATGCCCCTGTACCATCCCATGCCCCCGGACAGCGACGCGACCAGCCACAGGTAGCCCACGGTGGCCGCGGCGTCCAGCGCCACGTAGGGGTAGGGGCGCTTGAAGCGGAACACCAGCGGCACGGCGATGTACACCCACAGCAGCGCGAGCGCGCCCATTGCGTAGGGCGACCACAGGCCCCGGCCGTCCAGGATGTCCAGCAGCAGCACGGCGAGCATCGGGATAAGGACCGCCATGATGGACAGCTGCGCCGCGTAGCCGCGGTCCAGCTTGAGGGCGGGCTCCTCCGCCTCGGGCCAGGGGCTCTGGGGCGCGTGGTCCGGGGGCAGGTTGGGGTTGACCACCGGTGTGTGGCACAGCGGGCACTTCTGCTGGCTCTCCGCCAGCTTCACCCCGCACTCTACGCAATAGGACATCGTCACCTCCGTGTGCATTGCCCCGGGCCGGAAATGGGATTGGTTTCCTTCTCCCCGGCCATTCCGAAGGCATGGGGAAAATGCAGACGCGATAAAAATCGCAGATTCTTATCGGGCTAGTTTCCCTCGACCGTGACCGGCACGCCCAGCTCCACCAGGCCGGTGAAGAAGTCGCGCTCGACCTCGCTTTCGCGGATGGTGCGGGAGAAGCTGACGCTCGTCACGCCGCACGCGCTGATGGCGAGGCACGACAGCGGGTTCTTGTTCGGGCGGCCGTTGATGATGTCCAGGCGCTCGATGTGCTTCTGCATCTGGGGCGGCACGTCGTACTGGCCGAGGTTGGACAGCGTGCAGGTCATCAGCCGCTCGCCCATGAGGCGGAACATGAACTTGAGCACGAGGTCCTTGACCACCAGCGGCGCGGCGCGCAGGATGGGGTTCTGCTCGCTGCGTACGTTGGCGGAGAAGCGCGCGTTGAGCAGCGGCTCCAGCGTCTCCAGCGCCATGTAGCTCTTCACGATGAGGATGAGCTGGTCCAGCGTGTAGTCCGCGTAGTCGCTGCGCACGGGGACGTTCACGTAGAACGAGAAGTTGCGCAGCGTTTTGGAAGGGTAATAGCGGCGCAGGTTGACCGGGAGCGACACCTTGACGGGCCTGTTCCGGCCCCGGCGCGTGCCCTTCTTGCGCTTGAGCAGCGCCTGAAGCAGCAGGGCCGCCAGCAGGTGGGTGACGGAGGCCTTGCGCTCGCGCGCGGCCTCCAGCAGGCGGTCGGTGGGCATCACCCCCGTGACCACGTGCAGGTGCACGGTCTCGTCCGGGGTGCCGTCCAGGCGCCAGGCGGCCTCCTCGCCCCGGGGATGGACCACGCTGCGGGCGTACCTGGGGAAGCTGTCCTCCCACTCCTCGGGCTGGGGCCTCTCGCGCGTGTCCAGGACCAGCCCGCCCGGGGGCACGCGCTCGCCGTAGCGCAGGAACACGTACTCCGCCATCATCGTGAGCAGGAACACGCTGGCGCCGTAGCCGTCGGCGACCGCGTGGAACACCTCCAGCGCCACGCGCTTGCGGAAGTAGCGCACGCGGAAGAGGAAGCCCTTGGACGGGGTGAGGTTGATGGGCAGCAGCGGGTTGCGCGCGTCCGGCTCGACCCGGGGGGTGCGGCGCTGGCGCTCGAGGTAGTACCAGAACAGCCCGCGCCGCAGCCGGTAGCCGAACAGCGGCACGCGGGCCAGCGCGGCGTCCAGCGCGCGCTGCAGCGCGTCCGGGTCCACGTCGTCCCTGAGCACCGCGGTGACGCGGAACATCGGCATCCAGCCGCGGGTCTTCGCCGCGGGGTAGATCTTCGCCGCGTTGTCCAGCCGCACCCACGCGGGGACGCCGCGGTGCGCCGCGGAATCCATGCTATTCGAGGAAGGCGCGGACCATGGCTTGCGCCTTTTTCGCCTCGGGCACCGGGTAGAGCGGGTAGACGTGCCACATGCCGTCCTCGACGTGCAGCTGGGACCGCACGCCGCAGGCCAGCAGCTTCTCGTGCAGCTCGGTGTCCTCCGCCAGCAGCACCTCGTCCCCGCCGACCAGGATGAGCGTCGGGGGCAGGCCCGTGAGGTCGCCGAACAGCGGGGAGGCCAGCGGGTCCCTGGGGTCGTGGCCGTTCAGGTAGTGCTCCGCCATGACCTGCAGCGACTCGCACCGCAGGATGGGGTCGCGCTTCATGGTGCGGCAGGCCTCCAGCGAGGTGCTGAGGTCCGCCCACGGCGACAGCGAGACGATGCGCCCCGGCTGGGGCAGGCCCTCGTCCTTGAGCTTCAGGCACAGGCAGAAGCACAGCCCGCCCCCGGCGGACTCGCCCACCACCGCGATGTCCTCCGGCGCGTATTCCTGCAGCATGAGCCGGTAGGCCGCCAGCGCGTCCTCCAGCGCCGCGGGGAACGGGTTCTCCGGCGCCAGGCGGTAGCCCAGGCAGAACGCCTCGCGCCCGGTCTCCAGCGCGAACATCCCGCCGAACGCGCGCGCGTGCTCCAGCGTGCCCGCGGTATAGCCGCCGCCGTGCAGGTAGAGCATCGCCTGCTGCGGGCGGGGCGCGTCCGCGTCCCACACGCGGGCCAGCATGCAGGTGCCCAGGTCCACGTCGTCTTCCTCGGTCCTCCTCGCGGCCGCCCGGGCGCCAAGCGCCGCGAGCGAGTCCTGCAGGCGGCGCTGCGTCTCCAATTGCATTCCGTTGAGCAGGGGGTTGAGCAGGGTGATCTGCGCCTTGAGGAGCTGGCTTACCACGCTCGGCACGCCGCGGTCCTCCCTTCGTTTCGTAGAATAGGATGAGTATACCATGCGGGCGCCCGCCGGAAACCTGCGGTTTTTGTTGATTTGACGAATGCCCGGCGCGCGGGCGGCCGCGGGCGCACTCCACGGAGCGTAGGTTGCCCTGTATCTCCGCGGGGTGTACAGTCGTCCCGCGGCCACAAGCCGCGAAGGAGAAGGAACGCCATGGGGAATTACGTCACCGGGGAGACCATCCGCGCGCTGCGCGAGAAGAAGGGATATACGCAGCGGAACCTCGCCGACCTGCTGCAGGTCAGCGACAAGGCCGTCTCGAAGTGGGAGACGGGCCGCGGGCTTCCGGACATCTCTCTCTTG
>DATHTQ010000283.1:0-6783 GCA_035463055.1 Candidatus Limnocylindria bacterium | reverse complement strand
GAACATCACCGTATACCCGCCGGGCATCCCGGTGGTCGTCCCCGGGGAGGTCATGAACGAGCAGGCGGTGCGCTACCTGCTGGCTGCACGTGAGGCCGGCAACACCATCCTGCGCTCGCGCAGCGACCTGGACGGCCAGGTGGCGGTGCTGCGCGACACGGAGCCCAAGAACCCCGCCGCCGCGCTGGACGCGGTCCCCGAGGGTGTGAACGTACTGTAACGAATGGGCCCCCGCGCTTGCGGCGTTCCGCCGGCGCATGACATAATGCGGCGACACAGGCAATCCGGCACGGACAAGCCTGGCGCACGAAAGGAACATCCATGAACAAACGCGTGCTGACCCTGCTCCTCGCGCTGGCGGTGGCGCTTGCCGCCGCGCCCGCGTTCGCCGAGGCATCCCCGGGCCCGCAGGACCCGGTGCTCGCCACCGTCGGCGGGGAGCCCATCTACAAAAGCCAGGTGGAGGCGACCATCCCGTCCGTCCTGCAGAACCAGTACATCACGGACGCGACCGACTACCGCACCGTCGTCCAGACGATGGCGCAGAACAAGGTCTTCTGGGCCAAGGTGGAGGAGATGGGCTTCAGCACCTTCACCCAGGAGGAGCTGGACGCGTTCACCGCGGAGGCGCAGACCCTCTGGAACGAGTACGTGAGCTCCTACGCGGACTACTACCAGACCGAGGACACCGAGGAGGCGCGCCTCGCCGCCATCGCGCAGGTGGAGGCCGAGCTGGCCGCCAGCGGCACGACGGTGGAGGGCGTCGCGGAGCAGATCCGCGAGAAGGCCGCCCAGGACCGCATGAACGACTACATGCTCGCGGGGTACGAGCCCACGGCCGAGGAGATCGCCGCGATCTTCAACCTGTACGGCCAGCAGTACCGCCAGCTGTACGAGAACGACATCGGGGAGTACGAGTTCAAGGTCCTCTACTACGGCGAGGAGAGCTGGTACACGCCGGAAGGGTACCGCGGCATCGTGCACATCCTGCTCAAGCCCGACGAGGACCTTCTGGCGGAGTACCAGGCCCTCAGCGCGGCCTACGAGGAGCAGCAGGGCGCCGATACGGAACCCACGATGAGCGACGGGACCGAAGCTGCTCCCGAGGCCACCGGACCCGCGGAGCAGCCCGCGCCCGTGACCGCGGAAGCGCTGGAGCAGGCGCGCCAGGCCGTGCTGGAATCCCGCAGGGCCGACATCGACGCCATCTACGCCCGCATCGAGGCCGGAGAAGACTTCATCGGCCTCATCCGCGAGTACGGCGTGGACCCGGGCATGGGGGACGAGACCAACCTCGCGCAGGGCTACGCGGTCCACGCGCAGTCCATCCTGTACGACCCGGTGTTCACCGCCGCCGCCTACTCCGACAGGATGCAGGCGCCCGGCGACGTGAGCGACCCGGCGGTCAGCTCGTTCGGCATCCACATCCTCAAGTACCTGCGCGACGTGCCCTCGGGCCTCATCCTCACCGACGAGATCGCGGCCGAGATCGGCGAGTTCCTCAGCATGCAGAAGCTGAACACCGAGTACGGCACCGCGCTCACCGCGTGGATGGAGCAGGCGGACGTCGTCTTCAACGAGGAGGCCATCGCCCAGGCCATCGCCGAGGCGCAGGGGACGGCGCAGTCCCCCGAGGAGATCGCGCCCGAAGCCCCGCCGGAGGCCACCGCCGCGCCCTGACGGCGCCCGCGCGGGAAGCGCCGAAACGCCTGAAAAATAAAGTGCGTGCGGCGCTTGACAGGGGTTCATCAATCGTGTACATTCGTACATGCGACAAGCAGAAGCCGCCCGCTTCTCACCCGGCGAACACGCTTTGCCCGGTGCAGGCAGTACGATAACAATCGGATTGGCGGGTTTTTGCCCGCCAATCTTATTTTTTACGGAGGTGGACACATATCAGCACGGAACTGATGATCAATGAAGCGATCCGCGACCGCGAGGTGCGCCTGGTGGGCCAGGGCGGCGAGCAGCTGGGCATCATGCCCACGGAGCGCGCCATGCGCATGGCCGAGGAGGCGCGCCTGGACCTGGTGAAGATCGTGCCCAAGGCGCAGCCGCCCGTGTGCAAGCTGATGGACTACGACAAGCACCGCTTTGAGCAGGCCAAGCGCGAGAAAGAGATGCGCCGCAACCAGAAGATCGTCACGCTCAAGGAAGTGCAGCTGTCCGCGACCATCGAGGAGCACGACATCGCGGTGAAGGCCAGGGCCGCCACGGGCTTCCTCAAGGACGGGGACAAGGTCAAGGTGACCATCCGCTTCCGCGGCAGGCAGATCGCCCACAGCGAGATCGGCGCCCGCGTCATGAAGGAGTTTGCGGAGCGCATCAGCGACGTCGCCGTCGTCGAGCGCATGCCAAAGCTGGAAGGCCGGCACATGATCATGTTCCTCGCCCCCAAGCAAGAGAAGCCCGCAAAGGCGGACAAGGAACCGCAGAAACCGGCGGAACCGGCCAGGCCGCAGGCGCAGCAGCAATAACACCCCCACCGGGTGGGGGCCAAGGCCAAATGAAGGAGGAATACCCATGCCCAAGATGAAGTCCCACCGCGGGGCGAAGAAGCGCTTCCGGGTGACCAAGAACGGCCTGATCAAGCACAAGAGCATGAACCTGGGCCATATCATGACCAAGAAGAAGACCAAGCGCACCCGCCAGCTCCGCAAGGACGGTTTCCTGAACAACACCAAGGAAGCCGCCACCATCCGCAGGCTGATCGGCTGATCGAATCGTCAGGAGGAAGATAGAATATGGCTCGTATCAAGGGTGCAGTCAACGCCCACAAGAAGCGCCGCAAGATGCTCAAGCTGGCCAAGGGGTACTACGGGGCGAAGTCCCGCCAGTACCGCGCGGCGAGCGAACAGGTCCGCCGTTCCCTGCGCTACGCCTACATCGGCCGCAAGCTGCGCAAGCGCGACTTCCGCCGCCTGTGGATCGTCCGCATCAACGCCGCCGCCCGGCTCAACGGCCTCAGCTACAGCGTGCTCATCAACGGCCTCAAGCGCAAGGGCATCGGCATCAACCGCAAGATGCTGGCGGACCTCGCCGTCAACGACGCGCAGGCGTTCACCCAGCTCGCCCAGCAGGTCAAGAGCGCGTAAGGGGACCCGCGCGCCCCGATGAAAGGCCTGCGGGCCTTTTCTCTTTTTGGCCCGCCAAGGTGTTCTTTTGAAGCCGCGGACATGTTCTTTTTCCGGATGCGCGGGTTGCTGTCGGCGCGCGCCCGGCTTGCTCTGCAGGGCTTCCGCAGGCGCCGCCCGGTCCCGCGGGAGGGTCCGGCATAAGCGGCCCGGATTGCGCGGAAGGGGCTTCTTTGGTATATTGTTGCGGGCCGGAATACCTTGTACGGCAGGGGGTCCTATGCTACAGATGCACGTATTCCTCATTGGCATGGCAGGCAGCGGCAAGGCCATGCTTGGCCGGAAAGCCGCCGCTGCACTGAGCCTTCGCCTCATCGACACCGACGCGCGCGTCAGCGAGATGATGGGGATGTCCGTCAGCGCGATTTCCGCCGCGTTCGGGGACGAGTTCTTCCGCAACGCCGAGGCGGGCGTCCTCATCGAGCTGGTGGGCGAGCCGCCCTGCATCGTCTGCACGGGCGAGGGCCTGCCCATGGCCCGGGAGAACGTGCAGCTCATGCAGAACCACGGGGTCATCATCCACGTGGACCGGCCGCTGGACCAGATCCTCTCGGAGGTCAAGACCGACCGGCGCGGCTTCCCGCAGGACGGCTCGCACGAGGAGCTCATCCAGCAGTACAACAACCACATCGGCTTCTACCGCGCCGCCGCGGACTATACGCTGGACCTGTCCCAGGGGTTCACCGTCGGGCTGAGCAGGCTGACCCAGATGATCCAGGGCATCGCCACCGGCAGCCGCGAGGCGGTGCGGGAGTACGAGGCGCACTGAGCAGCGAAACACATTGCATCCGGCCCGGGCGGCACGCCCGGGTTTTTCCGTATCCCGCGCGAAGCCGGGAGGCTTGGGCAGGGCATACCGTTACGGACACCCCGCATCCCGTGAATACCGCCCGGATTGGACGCATCCGTCGTCATGGAGGGGCGGAAGATGTCACGAGATGGCATTGACCGAACACCTGTTCCGGGTTACGCTTTTCCCATCCATATTGCTGCGCACCGCGGCGGCCCGTTTCAAAGCGGCCATAAGGGAAGGGTGCGCGGCGGCAGGAGGGCGTCTTGGGGGCGGACAAGCGGAACTTCATCCTGTACGCGAACCTCGCGGCGATGCTGGACGACTTGCCGGACGACGCGGCGTACGCCCGGGCGATGCGGGCGGTGTGCCGGTACGCGTACGACGGGGAGGAGCCGGATTTTTCGGACTGCCCGGACAGGCTGCAGGGCATGATGGAGATGGTGTTCACGGTCATGCGGAGGCAGATCGACTCCGACACGAAGGCATACCAGGAGAAGTGCGCCGCCAACCGCGAGCGTGGCCGCGCGGGGGGCAAGGCCTCGGTGCGCGCACGGCGCGGCGCGGGGGAAGGCGGGGCAGCGGGGGAGGACGGTCCGGCGGAAGGCGAATGCGGGGCAGGGACAGCGCTGACGCCCGGCAACGCGGAGCCCGTCCCTGCCCGGCAGCCACCAGCGCCCGCGAAAGGGGACGCCGGCGCGAGGCGGGGCGGCGCGGCGTTCCGCCCTCCCACGGCGGACGAGGTGCGGGAGTATTGCAGGTCGCGCGGCAGCAGGGTCGACCCGGAGGGCTTCGTGGACCATTACACGGCCAACGGCTGGATGGTCGGGCGAACGAGGATGCGGGACTGGAAGGCGGCGGTGCGCACCTGGGAGCGCAACCCCATCACCCGGAACCGGGCGCCGGCGGAGGACATCGAGGAGGAAGACGTCCTGTTCTGCAGGGAGGGGTGGAGGGAGGAGTTCGACAGGCAAGAAGCGGAATACAAAGCGCAGCAAAAGCGATGGATGGAGAAATACGAGGCGGTGACAAGCGTTGGTGACGGGCCGTAGCGGACGCCATATACTGAAGCGTTCGCCGGGAAGCGAAGCAAGCCAAGCGGGCACAAGCATACGCTTTGGGATGCAAGCGGATGAAGCGGGCGCAAGCATACGCTTCGGGATGCAAGCGGATGAAGCGGAGGCAAGCGAACCAAGCCGATATAGACCCAGGCCAAGACCCAGGCATAGACCCAGGTGCAGGCCCAGTCCCAGACCCCGGCACAGGAATGATTGTATTACGGGGCACCCCGGGCCTGCGGCCCGGCGGGCGTTCGCCCGGCAGTGAGGCACAAGGCTGTATGGGAGGGGCCTGGGACGAGCATGAAGCCGGGCTGCATGACGCGGCCTGCATTCACTGCAAGGGCTTGCCCGCAGCCTGGCCCGCGCTGTGCGGCACTATTCCCCGGCATGGGCCGCGTGCACCGCGGCCGCGCGCCTTGAAAACCGAATACCATCGATGCAGCGCGGCTTCAAGCGCAGCTTCCCGCAATGCGAAGGCCCCGGCATTTGCCGGGGCCGCCTGGAGCTGATGATGGGACTCGAACCCATGACCTCCTCCTTACCAAGGAGGTGCTCTACCGCCTGAGCTACATCAGCGCGCGAGGAGTATTATAACCCGCCATTGCGGATTGTGCAATCACAAAATGCGGAAAAATCGGGCTTGCGCGCATTTATCTGCGAAACGGGCGCGTATTTTTGTGGAATACGCCAAATCCGGTGAAATTGCTTGCCATTCCCGCGTACGTTTGGTATGCTCACCGTGAATCCGGGCGCAGGAGAAGAAAAGGAACACAAAACGCCGTCAGCATCATCACCCGTCTGAGTGCAGCCTTCGCAGCATCAAAACGTGCACACCATCCGGACAGGACAGGCCGGCCATGCGCCGTGCGGAGAATCCTCCGGGGAACCGCGCGGCACGGAAAGCCGTGGGTACACTATGTTATCAAAACCCACATGCACGTTTTTCCCGCTTAACGCGCGCTGATTCCAATCCCATCCATCCCTGTCCCGCCTACCAATCCCCCTATTCCGCATTCATCAGGAGGTCCCCCATGAGCCAGGCAGAACGCCTTGAATCCATGACCGTGCTGGAACTTCGCAAGTTCTCGCGCGACAACCATCTCCCCCTCTCCACCGCGACGACCAAGGCCGGCATTATCGATATCATCAGCGCCGCGCTGCGGGAACGCGAAGGCGGCCAGGCCGCCGGGGAGAACAGGCCCGCAGAGCACCGGCGCGCCGCCACCATCATCGCCGACGAGGGGGATGAACCGGCGCCTGCAGCCGCCGCCCCCGCCCCCAGGCCCCAGCCCGACAGGACCCGCACCTCCACCGGCAAGCCCAAGCCCGTGTTCACCCTGCAGGGCTCGCGCGCGTGGCATAACCCGCAGCCCTTCCAGGCGCAGACCCCCGGCAGGGCCCCGGCGCCCGGCGGCTTCGGCGGCGCGATGCGCGATTCCGCGGCCGACTCCATGCGCTACCAGCCCCAGGGCCAGCGCCCGCCCGTGAACCGCCCGGCGCGCTTCGGACCTGCGACGCTGCCGCCTCCCGACATCGACGCGCAGGATGGCGCCATCCCCGAGCCGCGGCCCTACCCCTACGCGCCGCCGCAGCAGGCAAGGCCCACGCCGTACCAGACCGGGGCGTACCGCTCCGTCCTGCCCGCGGCGCCAAGCGGCATCACCGAGGCATCCGCCATGCCGGAGGTGTCGCTTCCGGAACTGGAAATGCAGTTGGCCGAGCCGGTGCGCGACCGCGTGAACCCCGCCGTGCCGGAGATGCTGGCCGCGGGCGACGTGGGGGAGGGCGCGGGCGTATT
>DATHTQ010000282.1:0-2461 GCA_035463055.1 Candidatus Limnocylindria bacterium | reverse complement strand
CTGGCGCAGGTACGCGCGGCTGGACCGCGCGGGCCCGGACGCCATCCTCGCGGCGCAGGCCACGCTGTACCGCGCCAAGTTCGTCGTGGACCTGTTCGTGACCGCCGCGCTGCTGACCGTGGCGCTGCGTGCGGGCTCCCGCGCGGCGCTGCTCATGGACGCCGCGGGGTCGCTGATCGTCGCCATATACCTGATGGTAAGTGGCGCGGGCGTACTGCGCGGCGCGAGGCGCGGCGTCGCGGCGGCATAGCGGAGCCGGACGGGCAGCCGCGCCGCCGGGCTATTTGATGTGGATGGTTCCCGTCCAGGCGGATGCCTTGCTCATGCCGTCGCGCACCAGCGCGAGCACCTTGTAGTTGCCGGGCTTGAGCGGAGTATAGGCGAAAGTATCCGAGTCCCCGTACGGCGTCGCAGCGCCGATGGCCGCCCCTTCCAGGTACACGCGGAACGCGTACTCGTACTTTCCGGTGCCTCCGGTCGCGGAAGCTTTCACGGTGAACGGCCTGCGCACCTCCCCGTACGCCGTGTCCGCCTTCGCGGCAGCCGTCAGCGGCCGGAGGGTGGGGGTCGTGAGTGCCGGGGGTCTCGTCGTCCTGGGCGGCAGCGGCGGCAGCGGCGTCACGGGCGGGGCGGGCGTGAACGTCGGGACAGGGGTGCGGGTCATGCGCGGGGTGGGCGGGGGTGTCGGGGTTGGTTTCGAAGTCGGGCGCGGGGTGGGCGCGGGCGTGGCTGTCCTCTTTTCCCCCGTGGGCCGCGGCGTGGGCGCAGGCGTCTGCGGCGGCCTCGTCAGGAACCGGTACACCGCGGGCCCGCCGTACATCCCCTGGTACTGCGGGCTGATGTACACGTCGCCGCCTTCATTCTCCGCCGTGCCGGAGCCGTCCTCCACGCGCACGCGCAGGCGGTAATGGCCGGGCGCATCCAGCACGTACGTGAAGGCATTCTCCGCCCCTGAAAAGGACCCGACGGCAGCCCCGTCCTTGAGCAGCGTGTAGCCGTAGGTCCTGTCGCCAGTCCCGCCCGCAACCAGCACGATCCAGGTGATCCGCGTGCCGACGGGCGCCCTGTCGCGGTTGGGGAGGATGCCCAGCATGACGGCCCGCATCAGCATGTAGTACCCCGCGTGCACGTCCGCCGCGGCGACGGGGACGCTGCCCAGCGCGTCGGACACCACGCAGCAGGCCGTGTACGCCCCCTCGCGGTCCAGCACCGCGCTGAAGGCGGCGGACGGGCCGGCGGCACGCTCGTCCACCAGCTCGCCGTCACGGAACAGCCAGAACCGGTAGCTCTCCCCGTGCCCGCCGGTCGCCTGCGCCGTCCAGGTGACCGTGTCCCCGGGCATCACCCGCCGTTGGTCCGCTTCGAACGAGGCGACCCGCAGCGGTTCCGCCACGGTGACGGAGCCCGACGTCATGACGTCCAGCTCGGTATGGGCGTTGATGTAGAATACGACGCGGAAGCTGCCCGCCGCGTCCGGCGCGCTGACGTACGAGGCCTCCCTGTCCCCGAACGCCACCTCCGCGGGCTCGCTGGCGGAGGCGTACTCCCTGTCCCGCTGGACGACGAACTGGGCCGTGCGCCGGTATCCCGTCCCGCCCTCGAACGTCGCGGTCCAGCGGATCGGCTCGCCCACCGTGCCCAGGGTCCGGTCCGCGCCGACGCTCAGGACGCTGGGGGGCGGGAACACCGCGTTGCGGTTGATGGACGTGCGCGTGGTGCCGGCGGCGTCCCGCACGGTGCCGTGCACGAAGTAGACGCCCTCCCGGTCCGGCGTGAACGAGAAGCTGCGCCCGGGGCCGAAGGGCCGCGAGGCGAACAGCATGGAGCCGGTGTGGGTGTCGGAGTACACGTCGGGACCCCAGTAGACCGCGAAGCGGTACTCCTTCGCCCCCGTCCCGCCGGATGCGGTGATGGTCCAGGTGATGGGCGCGCCGACGGGCGGGTGCGCCCCGGCGTCGCAGTCAAACCCCGTCATCTGCAGCAGCTCACCCGCCAAAGCGGCGGGAGGCGCTGCGCACAGCGCGCAGGCCAGCAGCAGGCCCAGCGCGCGAAGGAACGCATTTGCTCTCATTCCGTTTCCTCCCTTTGCGGCATGTCCTTTCGTTTCATTGGGCAAACGTGAACGCGTGGACCACGGGCCGGTCCCCGTCGGCGAACAGCTCCAGGACGTACAGCACGCCGGCGTCCGCGTCCCAGGCCGCGTCCCCAAGCAGCTGCATGTCCAGTTGGGATTTTTCCCTTAGCATGTACTTGCTGAGATCCATCATGGCGTAGGGCTGGATTTCGTCCGGCGCGACCCCTCCGTCCGCGGCCGCCAAAAGGGCAACGGGGTCGTAGAAGAGCAAGACAGGCCGGAAATCGTCGTTCCACCAGCCCCGCTGGTCGTACGGCCAATCCGGCACCTCGGGGTATACCTCGTCAGCGCTGGCGCCCAAAGGGTATTCCACGCCGTTGGCGAAGC
>DATHTQ010000281.1:0-1738 GCA_035463055.1 Candidatus Limnocylindria bacterium | reverse complement strand
CCCTGTGGACCTCGGTTACCAGGCGACCCAGGCGATGTACGAGGCGCTGGTGGAAGGCAAGGAGCTGCCCTTGGTGTGGGACCTCCCGATGCCGGAGGCCATCACCCCCGCCAACGTCGCGGATTACGACTGGCAGACCTGGGGCTGGCTGTAATACCATCCCAACACAATTTGCCTGAAGGGCGCCCGGGCGGCGGAACGCCGCCGCTCGGGCGTGCCGGGGGCCAAGAGGTATGGACATGATCAACCTGCTTCCGGAGCCGAAGCTCCTGCGCGAGACCGGCGGCGAAACGCCCGCCTTCCGCGGCCTTGCCTTTGGCGGCGCCGATGCGGAACTCGCGGACGTCATCCGCCTGAGGTTCTGGAACTACCCGGACCTGCCGCTGTACTTCGGGGAAGGCGCGCAGGGGTTCCTGGTCCGCGTCCTGCGCGGGCTGGACGCCCCGGACCTGGAGGCGAACCCGCTGTTCGCATCGCAGGGGTACCGGCTGGACGTCGGCCCCGATGGCGCCGTGCTGCGCTATGTGGAGCCCGAGGGATTCGTCCACGGCGTCACCAGCCTCAAGATGCTGCTGCGGGAGTCGCCGGACGGCTTCACCCTCCCGCTGTGCGCCGTCACGGACTGGCCCAGCGTGCCCGTGCGCGCGGTCGCGCCCACGTTCTCGTGGTACGCGGGGTACGGGCGCATCGGGTTCGACATGCAGCTCTGGGGATACGAGGAATGGGCCGGGTTCCTCAACGTCTGCCTGGACAGCAAGATCAACCAGTTCAACATGGTCATGTACGGCTACTGGCCGTTCGAGTTCGAAGAGTATCCGGAGACGGTGTTCCGCGGCGTCCCGGTGAAGATATGGAACGCGTAGAACCGCCGCTGGTTGGCGGTGGACTTTTCCCACCCCAACATCGCGGAGCCCTTCGTGGACCGGTTCATCCGCCTGGCGCACCGGCTCGGGGTCAAGATATTCGCCTACGTCGGGCTGAACTCCTACAACGGCGCGTACAGCATCAAGCACCCGGAAGCGCGGACCAAGCCGCCCAAGACCGGAGGGTTCCTCAACGACTTCGACTCCCTGTGCCTCTCCCACCCCGGCACCGCGGACTATATCGTGCGCAGCATGGAGCGCATCGCGCGCCTGGGGTTCGACGGCTTCACGCTGGAGGAGAGCGAGGAAGGGTTCTGGTACTGCGAGTGCGAGGGGTGCAAACAGCGCTGGCACCAAGGCGCCGCCAGCCCGGGGGAGGCCAAGCACACGGCCAACGCGTGGCTGCTGGGGCGCATCCACGAGGCGGTGAAGCGCGTGAATCCCGGCGTCGTCGTCGGCATCCGCGCGTTCCGCCAGCCGCCGCTGGAGAAGGACCCCGAGTTCCTCCGCAGGAGCGCAGAGGCGATGCCCAGGGACGCCGTGCTGTTCTGGGCACCCGGCCTGTACGTGCCCGAGGCGGAGTTCGACAAGTGGATCAAGGCGTTCGGCAGGGAGCGCATCTGGGGGAGGGACACGGAGGCGAACTCCATCACCTCCACGATGGGGCGGCTGTACAGGACGTTCAAGTCCAACGTCCTGCGCTACGAGGACGAAGCCAACGAGCAGGTCATCGAGACCGACATCCGCCAGCACCTTGGCAGCTCACGGCGCGGGGTGCACGGCATCAACGGCTACGTGTTCGAGTGGTACGGGCTGTTCATGCACGTGTTCGCGCACGGAAACTACGGATGGGGCTCCGAAATGGACATGGAGGA
>DATHTQ010000280.1:0-6465 GCA_035463055.1 Candidatus Limnocylindria bacterium | reverse complement strand
CCTCCTTGGCGTCCAGGGCCTCGCCGGACGCGAGCACGGCCTCCAGGACCTGCCGGTCGTCCATGCCCTGGCTCGACGCGTTGGTGAGCGTGAAGAGCCGGGACGGGTTGAACGACGGGTTGCCGCCCAGGGGCTTGAGCTCGCACCCGTACTCGTCCATGACGCTGTCCTGCCTGCGGATCTGCTTGATGAAACTCAGCATGGGCAGATGGAGGGTGAGCGTCAGGTAGAGCCCGCTTCCCGAAAGCTGGGGCCTGTAGGACAGGAACCCGAACCTTTCGTGGAATGCGAAGGGGTGCTGCGGGTCGCGCAGGGTTTCTTCCATCCCGCGCGCCTTCGCGGCGAGGCTTTCCAGTCTGTCGGCGGGGCCGCGGGCCTGGATGACGACGTGCTCCTCGGCGTTGAGGGTCACATATATCCGTTCCTCGTCATTGGCCAGGAACGCCGCCTCGGTCAGCTTGTCAAATTCGGTCGGGAGGAGCCCCGCGTCGGCGTAGGGGGCGGTTTCTGCGGAATACGTGCCGGAATGGTACACCTTGAACCGGTCCAGGGCCGGCCCCAGCCGGGCGAGCGTTCGCTGCTTGCTCTCGGCCAGGTCCGGCGCGACGTTCTGTGGGCAAAAGGTCAGGTCCGAATAATTGCGCCGCAGTACCGCCGCGCCGGAAAGCCAGCTCTTGTGCGTCAATCAGGCCTTGCCCTCCGCGCCGTGGGCCGCGCCGGCCAACTGGTTGCGGAGGACCGCAGCCTGCTCGTAATCCTCGCGGATGATGGCTTCCATGAGCTTGATGCGCAGTTCCTGCGCGTTGGTCTCCTCCTCGGAGGCCTGGTCGATGTCCATCCGGACGGGCATCTCCTCCATGTGGAAGTGGTCGGCCAGTTCCTCCTCCATCGCGTCGTAGCAGCGCGCGCACCCGGCCAGGGTGTGCTCGTCCAGCGCCGCGAAGGGGCGTCCGCACCCGGCGCAGACGAAGCGCGGGGCCTCCGCCCTGGGGGCGGCGGTTTCCTCGGTCTCCTGGACGCCGTCCGGAGCGGAACCCAGGTTCATGAACATCCTCATAATATCCTGCTGGACGGTATGGGCGCATGAAAGGCACATCGCCCGGGTGGCCACCTGGCCGTCCGTCACGGTCTTGAATACAATATCCGCATGGTTCTTCTTGCAGACTTCACAAATCACCTGGAACCTCCTTCTCGCGTCAGCCGTCCTGTGCCAGGCACAGGAGCATGCTCCGCAGGGTCTGGGCCCGGATAGCGCCCTTGAGGGTTTCCGGGATAGGGACGCTGAGGGCCTGGGGGCTCACGGCCGCGTACAGGAGCTCGGCCGCTTTCTTCGTTATCGTACCCTGTTCGGCAAGCCGCAGACACAGGATGCGCGCCTCCTGGGCGGTGATGCTTTCCCCCAGCCTTTCGCTCAGGAGCCACTTGAGTTCGTCGTGCCCTTCCTTCTGCAGGCGGGTGATGCGGATGTACCCGCCCCCGCCCCTCTGGCTTTCGATGGCGTAGCCGTGGTCCGGCGTGAACCGGGTGGACAGCACGTAGTTGATCTGGGATGGCGCGCACCGGAAGTACTGGGCAAGCTCGTTGCGCTTCAGTTCGACCTTCGCGTCGTCCTTGGCCCAAAGGTCCTTGATGAACTCCTCTATCATGTCGCTCAGGCGCATGTGATCCTCCGTGCGGCAAAGAAGTTGACCATCTTTGACCATTGAGAGTATACCACGCGAACACGGGTTTGGCAAGATTGCCGCAAAGGCTGGCCCGCTTCCCCCCGCAAACAATAAACGCCCCGGCCGCGCCTTTTCGTGCCCCTGTCCGGCCCGCCACTTTACAAACAACGGCGCGGTAATTATGATGTGCACAGGCAAAAAACATCCGGCGCCCGGGCGGCGCCAAGGCCCTGAGCATCCGCGACCCGACCGAAAGGATGTGACACCGCTTGAGCACCCTGACCTACAAATGCCCCGCCTGCGGCGCGCCGCTGGCCTACGACGGCCGCCAGAACGAGATGACCTGCGGGAACTGCGGCAACACCTTCGACCCGAAGACCATCCAGGCGGTCAACGAGATACGGCGCGAGGACGAGGGCTTTGAGGACATGTCCTGGCGCATGGAGGACCGGGGGTTCACCGAGGGCGACCTTTCGCAGACCCGCACCTACTCCTGCTCGTCCTGCGGGGCTCAGCTCATCACGGAGGCGACCACGGTCGCCACCTCGTGCGCCTTCTGCGGCAGCCCTTCCGTCATCCCGGAGCAGTTCTCCCCCGGCACCCGGCCGCAGAAGCTCCTGCCCTTCATCGTGGGGAAGGCGGAGGCGGAGACCATGTTCCGTGACTACTTCAAGAAGCGCAAGCTCATCCCCAACCTGTTCTACAAGGGGCCGCTGGAAATCAAGGAAATCCGGCAGCTGTACGCGCCGTTCTGGCTCTTCGGATGCCTGGCCGACGCGCGCATGACCTACCGCGCCAGCACGTCCATGGCCCACCGCAGCGGCAACTACCTCATCACGACGACGCGGCACTTCCTGCTGCGCCGCGCCGGGACCCTGCGCTTCCGGGACCTGCCGGTGGACGCGAGCCAGCGGCTGGACAACAAGATCACGGAGTCCATCGAGCCGTTCCGCAACGACGACGCCATCGACTTCATCCCCCAGGCGCTGTCCGGCGCCCAGGCCAACGCGGCGGACCTGCGGCCCGAGGACTGCCAGGAGCGGGCCAACGAGCGCGTGCGCACCAGCACGGACCAGGCGTTCCGCGAGACGACGCGCGGGTACGGCGCGGTCGTGCCGCAGTCCTCCAGCATCCAGCTGCGGGACGCGAGCGCGGTGCCGGTGCTGTGCCCCATGTGGATCATCACCACGATGAAGGAAGGCAAGCTGTACACGTTCGCCATCAACGGGCAGACGGGCAGGCTGACCTGCGACATCCCCTGGTCCAAGGCCAAGTTCATAGGCCGGCTGTTCGGGGTGGGCTTGGGCGCGGCGGCCGCGGGGCTCATCGCCGTGTTCGCGCTGGCCCGGTTTGGGGTGCTGTGATGAAGAAGACGCTGGTTTTCGCGGCCGCCCTGCTGCTGTTCGTCGTGCCCGTGTTCGCCGCATCCGCCACCGCGGGTCCCGAATCCGGCCTGCGCCACGTGGCGGACAACGCGAACAGGCTCTCCCCCGCCGAGGAGGCGGACCTCAACGCCATGGCGGCCGACCTGTTCGCCAGGTCCGGGTTCGACGTCATCCTGCACACGACCAGCAACTCCCTGGGGAAGGGGCCGGAGAACTACTCCCGGGATTTCTATCTTTCCTTCCGCGACACGGCGCGCTACCCCAACGGCGCCCTGCTCGCCATCATGTACGACACGCGGGATTACCATGAGGCCGCCATCGGGACCGGCATCGAGCTCCTCACCCACCGCGAGAACTACGACCTGCGCGACGTGGTGCAGCAGAAGCTCACCGACGGCAACGTATACGGCGCGATGCGCGATTACGTCCGCTACGTGCGGCGCATCGTCATCCCGCCCACGCCGCTGGAGCGCATGCTCGAGCTGGCCCCGTTCGTGCTGGCCGGCGGGCTCGTGGCCGGGCTGCTGCACGCGCTGTACCTGCGCAGCAAGCTCAGCATCGCGCGCTTCGCCTCGAGCGCTGCCGGATACATGGTTCCAGGCTCCCTGCAGCTGACGCAGTCGGACGACATCTACCTGTACCAGACCGTCACCCGCACCTACATCCAGCCCAGTTCCGGCGGCGGCGGGGGCAGGGGCGGCGGGTTCTCCAGCGGCAGCCGCGGCGGCGTGTCGTTCGGCGGAAGGGGCGGCAAGTTCTAGGGGCTGCCCGCCCACGGCATTCCTGTATATTCCGGCCCGGCCTTGCGCCGCGGCCGGTCCTTTTACCCAAAGGCGTGAGGAAGGAGGCCCTGCGGCATGTCCGGTGAGCGGCGGAGCGGCCAGAAGCGGGTCCTCGCGCGGATGGGCAAGTTCATGAGCTCCAGCTGGCACGTCCCTGGCGACGAGGCCGGCAACCCCTCGCGCCGCGCGATGATCGCCTACAACGTCGTCGCCAACGTGCACGCCAACCTGGTCGGCGGAAACTTCTTCACGGGGCTCCTCATCGCCCTGCAGGCGGACGACGCGTTCGTCGGGCTGGTCACGATGCTGACGTTCGGCGCGAACCTGCTGCAGATGTTCACGCCGTTCCTGCTGGAGCGCTTCACCAGGCGCAAGCCCGTGCTCATCGCCGCGCGCATCCTCATCCACCTGGTCAACGTCGCGTTCATCGGCGCCATCCCCTACCTGCCGGCGGCATGGCAGCAGCGGCTGGTCATGCTGGGGTTCTCCGTCTTCCTGGTGAACGCCCTGGGTGCCTTCATCGGGCCGGGCGTGGCGGTGTGGCACATCGCGCACATCCCGCCGCAGGTGCGCGTCCAGTATTTCTCAATGGTCACGATGCTCAACGGCATCTTCATCGCGCTGTTCAACCTGCTGGGCTCCGGGGTAGTGGACAGCTTCCGCAGCGGCGGCCGGGAGCTGCTGGGCCTCACGGTCCTGCGCGTGTTCGCGTTCGTGCTGGCGGCCGTGGACATCTTCCTGTTGACACGTATCAAGGAGCTGCCCGCCCCAAAACCCGCGAAGCCCGTCCGGCTGCGGGCGCTGCTGGTCGAGCCGTGGCGGCACCCCGACTACCTGCGCAGCGTGCTGGTCATCCTGCTCTGGAGCTTCGTGGCCAACATGCCCGGCAGCTTCTACACGGTGTACCTGCTGCGCGAGCTGGGCGTCAGCTATTCCTACATCATGGCGGTCAACGCGTTCAACGTCGTCGTGCTCACGGCGCTGACGTTCGCGTGGCGGAAGGTCTTCCTGAAGCACAACTGGCTCAAGCCACTGGGCGTAGCCGTGCTCGCGTTCGCGCCGCACTATGTCGCGCTGTCGTTCGTGTCGCGTGACCTGCTCTTCCTCTACCCCGTCGCCATCATCTGGAGCTTCGTGTGCCTGTCCGGCATCAACCTCGCGTTCTCCAGCGTCGCCTTCATCAACATCCCCCAGGACAACCAGACGCAGTACGTCGGCTTCTTCTGGACCGCGAACTTCCTGGGCGCGTTCGCGGCGGCCTCGCTCTCCCGCGCGTTCGTGACCGGGTTCCACACGCTGCGCTTCACGCTGCTGGGGGTCCCGTTCGGGGAGAAGCAGCTGCTGATGCTCATCGTGGGGTTCCTGATGGCGGGCGTCGGCTTCGCAATCCTGCGCGTCGCGAAAACCAACATCCGCAAGGGCCTGGAGCACTGAGTCCGTACGGGCGCCGCCCTCCATAGGTTTTACCAATAGGATAAGTAAAAGCCCTCAACCGCTGTTTCTTCAGCCGATTTGAGGGCTTTTGGTCTGGGTGGAGAGATTTGAACTCTCGGCCTCTTGAACCCCATTCAAGCACGCTACCAAGCTGCGCCACACCCAGGAACGCCGCGCAAGGGGAATCGTATCAAACGGCCCCGGCCTTGTCAAGCGATAACGCGGCGTTTCGCGAGAAAAACACTGGCCCCGCGGACCCTTCTACGCGAGCGCCATCCGGTACACGCGGTAGGTGCGGTACAGCCTGCCGCCGGCCGACTTGGTGTTGTTGACGGACAGGATGTTCGTCTCGTCCACCAGCGACCCCTCCACCTTGCGGATGCCCAGGCGCTTGGCCCCGGCCGCCGCCTCGGCAAGCAGGACCGTGTTGACCGCCATGTTCTGGTATTCCGGCACGACGTACTGGATCGGGCAGCGGCTGGTGCGGATGTTGGGGATGCGAAGGTAGCGGCGCAGCCAGTTGAGCGGCGTACGCCTGCCGTCGGTCCCCCTGACCGCGGGGGTGCTGTCCAGGAAGCCCGCCACGCAACCGATGGGCCGCTGGCCCGCGTAGGCCATGACCGCGGCCTCGTCGCGCAGGTAGGGGCGGATGCTGCGCAGCATGTGCAGGATGTCCTCCGGCGTGGGCATGTAGGCGCCGGGCTCGTCGGGCGTGGCCTCGGATATCACGCTGGCCATGTCCTGGGCGGCGCGGATGAAGTTGCCGCGAGAGAAGTCGATATGCTGGACGCGGAAGCCGAACCGCTCCCGGATGCGGTTCGCCATGGGGAGGACGCGCTCCGCTGGCAGCTTGTCGATGTCGATGTCGTAGGCGAAATAGTCGCGCCACTTGGTGAAGCCGAACTTCTCCAGCATCTGCGGCAGCGCGGGCGTGTTGTAGGCGTTGCCAAGCACCGGAGGCCCGTCGAATCCGTCGGCCAGCAGGCCGCGGTTGAGCAGGTCATAGCGCGGGGCGACCGGGCCAATGACCTGCGTGACCCCGTGCTCGCGCAGGAAACGCATCGCCGCGTCCAGCACCGCGTGGGCGTACTCATAGTTCTCGTAGGACTCGAAAAGGCTGATGTACCCCGTCTGCATCCCCACGCGCGCGGACATGCGCAGATCGATGCCCGCGAGAACCCGGGCGACAGGCGTCACGTC
>DATHTQ010000279.1:0-5102 GCA_035463055.1 Candidatus Limnocylindria bacterium | reverse complement strand
GTCGCGGTGGGGCGCGGGGCGCTGGGCAACCCGTTCATCTTCCGGCAGATCAAGGCCGCGCTGGCCGGCAGGGAGGACCCGGCGCCCTCCCCCGAAGAGCGCCTTTCGACCATGCTGGCGCAGCTGGACGACATGGTCGCGCTCAAGGGCGATGAGACCGCGGCCGTCGAGATGCGAAAGCACCTCGGCTGGTACCTCAAGGGGACCCACGGCGCCGCCGCGGCGCGGGCGCGCGTGAACGCGTGCGCCAGCGCGCAGGGGCTGCGCGAAATCCTCAGGGAGCACTTCGCCCTGCAGGCCGATTGACAAGGGCCCTGCGCGTTCCTACAATCATCGGGTAAAAAGCCCTCGGACAATGGGCTATGGAGGCGGTATGGACTACAACATGGAAGTGGCGGGGCTCAAGCGCAGCCTTCCGCTGTGCCGGGTCAACGACGAGCTGTACATCGCGGCGTTCGTCATCTTCGGCGACGTCGAGCTGACCATCGCGTGCGCCCGGGAGCTGCTGAAGATCGCCCCCGAGCACGACGTCATCATCACCGCGGAGTCCAAGGGCATCCCGCTGGTGTACGAGATGGCCAGGCAGAACCGGGAGAACAAGTACCTCATCGCGCGCAAGGCCCCGAAGCTGTACATGCGCAACGTGTTCTCCACCGAGGTCACCTCGATCACCACGGTCAACCGGCAGATGCTGTTCATCGACCAGAACGACGCCGACCTCATGCGCGGCAAGCGCGTCCTCATCGTGGACGACGTCATTTCCACCGGAGAGAGCCTGAAGGCCGTCGAGAAGCTCGTGCACCAGGCGGGCGGCGAGGTGGTCGGCAAGATGGCGGTGCTGGCCGAAGGCCCCGCCATGAACAGGAGCGACATCCTCTACCTGCATACGCTGCCGCTGTTCAACGCGGACGGCTCGCCCAAGGCGGAAGAATTCGCCTGAGATGCAAAGCGTCCTCATCGTCGTGGACATGCAGAACGACTTCATCTCCGGCGCGCTGGGCACGCCCGAGGCGCGGGAGATGCTGCCGCGCGCGGTGGAAAAGGTGAGGTCGTTCCAGGGGCCCGTGCTCTTCACGCGCGACACCCATCCGGAGCATTACCTAAAGACGCGGGAAGGCCGCGCGCTGCCGGTCGTCCACTGCGTCCGGGACACCCGGGGGTGGGAAATCCACCCAGACCTGGAAGCCCTGCGCGTGACCGAGCCGATGGACAAGCCGGGGTTCGGGGCGCTCGCGCTGGGGGACGCGCTCCAGGCGCTGGACAGGCAGGAGCGTGTAGCCTCCGTCACGCTCATCGGGCTGTGCACGGACGTTTGCGTGATTTCCGACGCCATCATCGCGCGGGCGGCGCTGCCGGAGGCGGAGGTGACCGTGGACGCGGACTGCGTCGCGGGGCTGACGCCGCAGGGGCACAGGACCGCGCTGCTCGCCATGCAAGCCTGCCATATCAACATATCGGGCGGACAGCAGGCCGCCCGCGCAAGGGAAGGGAACCTGTGAGCAAAGCCATCGTCATCATCGATTACGGCAGCCAGTACACCCAGCTCATCGCCCGGCGCGTCCGCCAGGCGCACGTATTTTCCGCCGTCCTCCCGTACAACGCCAGCCTCGCCCAGATCCGGGGCATGGACCCCGCGGGCGTCATCCTCTCCGGCAGCCCGAGCACGGTCACCGCGCACGACGCGCCCAAACTCGAGGAGGGCGTGCTGGAGCTCGGCGTCCCGGTGCTGGGCGTGTGCTACGGGATGCAGCTCATGGCCCAGGCCCATTCGGGCAAGGTGAGCCAGGCCGAGAAGCGGGAGTACGGCCTGCAGCACGTCGCGCTGGATACGTCCTCCGCGCTGTTCTCCGGGCTCAACCGCGTGTGCAGCGTCTGGATGAGCCACGGATACCAGGTGGAGGTGCTGCCCGAGGGGTTCACCGCGACAGCGAGCACGGCCACCTGCCCGCTCGCGGCGATGGAGAACCCGGGGAAGAAGCTCTATGCCGTCCAGTTCCACCCGGAGGTGACCCACAGCGAGCAGGGCATGGATATCATCCGGCGCTTCCTGTTCGACATCTGCGGACTCTCCCCGGACTGGCGCATGGACGGCTTCGCCGAGCAGGCCGTGGCCGAGATCCGCGAAGCGGTGGGGGAGGGGAGCGTGCTGCTGGGCCTGTCCGGCGGCGTGGACAGCGCCGTGGCCGCGGCCCTGTTGTCCCGCGCCATCGGCGAGCGCCTGCACTGCGTCTTCGTGGACCACGGGTTCATGCGCGAGGGCGAGCCGGAGCTGATCCGCGAGGTGTTTTCCGAGCGCTTCCCGCTGAAGCTGACCGCGGTGGACGCGTCGGAGCGGTTCTATGAAAAGCTGCGGGGCGTCACCGAACCGGAGAAGAAGCGCAAGATCATCGGCGGGGAATTCGTCGCCGTGTTCCGCGAGGAGGCCCTGAAGCTGGGCCGCCTGGACCATTTTGCCCAGGGCACCATCTACCCCGACGTCATCGAGTCCGGCGCCGCGCCGGGCAGCAACGTCATCAAGAGCCACCACAACGTCGGCGGCCTGCCGAAGGAGCTGGGCTTCACGAGCCTTATCGAGCCCATCCGCATCCTTTTCAAGGACGAGGTGCGGCAACTCGGGCGCGTGCTGGGCCTGCCAGCCGAGCTCACCGAGCGCCAGCCCTTCCCGGGGCCGGGCCTCGCGGTGCGCACCCTGGGCGAGCTGACCCGCGAGAAGGTGGCAATCACCCGCCAGAGCGACGCCATCCTGCGCGAGGAGTTCCACCGCGCGGGCCTGGAGGGTAAGGTGAGCCAGTTCTTTACCGTGCACACGGGCATCCAGTCCGTGGGCGTCAAGGGCGACGAGCGCAGCTACGAGACCGCGGTCGCCGTGCGCGCCGTGACCACCGACGACTTCATGACCGCGGAGTGGGCACGCGTCCCCTACGACGTCCTAGCCGTCGTCTCCCGGCGCATCGCCAACGAGGTGCGCGGCGTGAACCGCGTCCTGCTGGACATCACGTCCAAGCCGCCGGCCAGCATCGAGTGGGAATGAGGCGCGGTATCTTCCCATTGCTTCCTCTGGCCTGACAGCAGAAAAGATTCCTTGCCCCGAAAACGAACCCCCAGGCCAGTTCACGGCCTGGGGGTCGGCCTATGGTGCTTGGGTATTTGTCTATATCCCGGCACCGTGGGGTAAAAACCACATATACCCCCTGCTGTAAAACGACGATACGGGAGGAACGATGAACGATAACGAACTGCGCGGAGAGCGCGAAAATCCACAGGCATACACGGACCACGGGAAGGAAACGCCCGCTCCCCTGACCCGGCAGGACAAGCTGGAGAAGATCCGCGGCATCATCGAGAGCAACGACACGGCGATGATCACGACCGTGCACGAGGGCAAGCTGATGTCCCGGCCGATGAAGCTGCAGGAAGCCGAATACGACGGCACGCTGTGGTTCGTCACGAAGAAAGACACTGCCAAGTACGACGAGATCCGGGCCAACCCGCACGTGAACGTCGCGTTTTTAGGCAAGGGCTCGGTGTCGCTCAGCGGCACGGCGGAGCTCGTGGAGGACCTGGCCCTCAAGAAGAGGCTGTGGAACAACTGGCTGGGCAAGTTCTTCGACCTTGAGTACGACGACCCGCAGCTCTCGCTGATCAAGGTCATCCCCGAGTCCGCGGAATACTGGGAGAGCGTCGGGAAGGTCAAGAACGTGGTGAACATCGTCAAGGCCATGCGCGGGGACGAGCGCGCGGAAGAGCGGCTCAACGACAGCCTGGAGTTCGACAAGGGCAGGCAGTAGGCGCCGCCCGGGGCACACAACAGACTTGACCAACGAAAAGCCGGGCGCGCTGTGCGCCCGGCTATTGCGTATATGGAATGGCAGCGGCCGTCCGGCAGGGGTTCGGGCTACCTGAACCGCTCCCCCGCGATGCGCAGCAGTTCGCCCGGCTCGCCGATCATCTCGTCCGGCCCCGCGGCCGCGAGCTGGTCCTCGTCCTGGAAGCCCCACAGCGCGGCGGCGCAATAGATGCCCGCAGCCTTGGCGCAGGCGACGTCGGTCTGCGTGTCGCCCACGTATACGCCGTCCTTCGGGTCGAACCCCTGCTCCCCCAGCACGCGCAGCAAGGCGGCCGGGTCCGGCTTGAGCGGCACGCCGGGCACGCTGCCCAGCACGCCCGCGAACTTTATGCCGGGGAAATAGTGCGCGGCGACCGCCTTGGCCTCGGGGTCGTCCTTGTTGCTGAAGACGAACAGCGGTATGCCCATCGCCTGCAGCGCTCCGAGCGTGTCGGCGATGCCGTCGTAGGGCCTGGTGGCCTCGAGGCTGTGCAGGGAGTATTCCTTGAGGTAGGCGGAGTACACCGCGTCCAGCAGGTCGTCCCTCCCCGCCAGCGCGCGTGTGGCCAGCATCCGCGCCCCGTTCCCGGTGAAGGCGCGGTAGCTTGCCTCCGGGTGCGGCGCGAGCCCGTGGGAAGCGAGGATCAGGTTCATCGCCCGCGCGATGTCGGGCAGGGTGTTGAGCAGTGTCCCGTCCATGTCGAATACGATGAAGTGCTTCATTGCGTTACCCCCGGGCGATTGTAGCAGGGAGACCGGAAGCTATCAAGCCATATGGCACATGGGCGTTTGACAGCCCACGCCACGGCTTTTATACTGTGGCGCATATCCCGTTCGGAGGGTGCATGGACAGGAGGAGGCCCATCCCGGCGCGCGTGTGGGGCGTGGCGGTCCTGGCGGCGCTGCTGCTGGGCGCGGCGCTTTTCCTGCGTTTTCGCGCTTCCTCCGTCCGCGCCGCGTACGAGGCGCTGGCGGCGCAGACCCCGGTGGTCACGATGTCGCCCCCTCCGCTCGCCTTCCGGCCGGTCGCGGCGCTGCTGCGCGTCGGCTCCATAGGGCCGGAGGTGATGGAACTGCAGCGCAGGCTCGCCGAGCTGGGGTACTACCAGGGCGATATCGACGGCAAGTACTACGCGGCTTCCGAAGGCGCCGTCAAGCTGTTCCAGGCGCAGCACGGCCTGGACGCGGACGGCATCGCCGGGGAGGCGACGCTGCGCATCCTGATGGGCCCGGACGCCAAGCCGCGGGGCGCCGCGGGGACGACGCCGACCCTGCC
>DATHTQ010000278.1:0-6363 GCA_035463055.1 Candidatus Limnocylindria bacterium | reverse complement strand
ACATGACCATCGGCGGGGACGTACGCAAGCGCGGCGACTCGCTGTTTGACAAGGAGCTCAAGAAGCAGGGCGGCGACATGTCGTTCATCACCCGCAACGTGAAGGACATCCTCGCGGGCGACGACATGACCCTGATCAACTTCGAGGGGACCCTCACCACCGCACCGGTCTACAAGACCAACAACCAGTTCGTCTTCTCCGCCCCGACGGACTACGTGCAGTTCCTCAAAAACGGCAGCATCGAGGCCGTGGCGCTGGAGAACAACCACGTGGACGACCACGGGGAAGCCGGCCTGCGGGAAACGAAGGAAACGCTGGACAGGGCGGGCATCGTCTGGAGCGACTCGTCCAACGTCGGCGTGTTCCGGGTGTACGACGTGACCATCGCGATGCTGACCTACCAGCAAAAGCGCGACCGGGTGGAAGCGCTGCTGACGCAGGTCCCCCAGGACGTTGCCGCAGCCAAGGAAAGGTACGACATCGTCATCGTCAGCTACCACTGGGGCGAGGAGCTGGATTACTGGCCCAACGCCAACCAGGTGCGCCTGGGCAGGCTGACCATCGATTCGGGCGCGGACCTCGTGCTGGGGCACCACAGCCACCGAATCAACCCCATCGAGAGGTACAAGGACCGCCTCATCGCCTATTCGCTGGGCAATTTCAGCTTCGCGGGCAACAGCAAGCCCAACGACATGAGCACGTTCCTGCTGCAGGTCAAGTTCAAGGTCGTCGGCGACACGGTGACCACGGACTCGTTCCGCATCATCCCGGCCCGCATCTCCTCCAAGAGCGACTACAACGACTTCGCCATCACCCCGTTCACCGAGCAGCGGCACATCGACAATGTGCTCAGCGTGCTGAAGACCAACGGCAAGCGGCTGGACTACGCGGTGGACTATTACCCGCTGGACTGGGAGTAAACGCCTGTGCGCGCCAGGATCCTGATGCTGGCGGAGGACGACCGCTACCGAGAGCCGCTGCGCGTCGCGCAGCAGGCGCTGTCGGCCGTGGCCGTCGCGTTCGGACACAGCTTCGCGATGCGCGAGGACGTACTGCAAAACCGCAGGTCGCTGGACGAGGACACCGCGCTGCTGATCGGCGGCCGGGACGCGCTGCACGCGGCGGCGCTGGGCATGGGGTTTTCCTACGGCGAGCGGTATTACGCCGAGCGGGATTGGGACCTGGGGCTCAGCCGCATGCGGGACGGCCGCACGCCCGCAGGGGCGGTGGTCTTCCCGCTGAGCCCGGACCCCGGCCGCGTCGCCCGCGCCTGCAGCGCCGCCTGCGCGATGGCGCGAAAGGGCGGCGGAGAGCTGCTGTTCATCCCGCCCCACGGCAGCGAAGCGCTGTGGCAGGGCGCCATGTCCCGGGCGTCCCTGTACGCCTCCGTGCCGCAGCCGGAGCCTCTGGGACTGGAAGACGCCCTGGCCATGGCGCTGACGGGCCTGGGCGAGCGCCACATCACTGTGGCCGACGCGGAGACCGCGGGGCTCATGGATACCGTCCTGTCCCACGCGGGCGGCATGGATACGCTGGCCTACACCGCATACGCGCGCGACGAGGGCCGCGTGTTCGCCGCGCCCGTCCCGTACGGCCGCCGAAAGCCGGGCCTGTTCTCCGTGCTATACGCCGCCGCGGCGCTGCTGGACGAGGGGCTGCGCCTGGGCGGGGAGGGCGGGTGCCTTCGCGCCGCGCTGGACAACGTCCTGCACAGCGGCTGGCGCGCGCGGGACATGAAGGCGGGGGAAAGGACCGTGCCCGACGAAGAGATCCTGTCGCTGGTGAAGGAGCAGGTCGCGCTGGCGGGTGAGTTGTTCGACAGGCTCCAGCAGCCCGGCACGGGCGAGGGATGACGCCGCCCCGGTTCGCGAATGTATATCAATCTTTGGTCTCATGAAGTTGATGTCCTAAGAAATCCAGGCCGCGGAATGATTCCGCGGCCTGGCTGTTTGTATCTGGAGGATGCTTACGTCCTGCCATCACGAAATCCGCCTGACGCTTACTGCGGCGTCGCTCCCTGCGAGTGGGCGACGGCCGCGATGCCGTCCGTCATCTCAATGGACCCGCCGGGGAGCACCCAGAGCGCTTCCACGCCGGGCAGCGATTCCACGAACGCGCGGCCCTCGGCGTAAGGCATCAGGAACACCGCGGTGGAGAGCAGGTCCGCGAAGCCGGAATCCCGCGTGACGATGGTGACGGAACGCGCCTCGCCGCCGGGCATCAGCGTGAATGGGTCGATGAGGTGGTGGTAACGTTTGCCGTCCACGGTGTAGAACCGCTGGTAGTCGCCGCTGGTCACCACCGAGGCGTCCGCGACGTACAGCACGTCCAGCGTTTCGCTGCCGCTGAAGAACGCCGTCTGGGCGTCCGGGTCCTGGATCGCGACGCCCCACTTGGCGCGCCCGTCCGCGGGGGGAAGCCCCGCGCGCACGTTGCCCCCGGCGTTGAGGATGAAGTTCGGCATCTCGCCGAGCAGCAGTTCCTGGGCCGCGATTTCCGCGGCGTACCCCTTGGCGACGGCGCCGACGTCCAGCTGCAGCAGCGGGTCGCGGAAATAGACCGTCCCCGCCGCCTCGTCCAGGACGACGCCGTTAAAGTCCGTATGCTCCGCGGCCGCCCGCAGCAGGTCCATGTCAGGGAGCTTCGCGGCCAGCGGGTCTGCCTCCGCGTTGTCGCGCTCGTCGTGCCACAGCCGCAGTACGGAGCCCAGCGCGATGTTGACGTACCCCTTCGCAACGTCTTGCTGTTCCCTGCACCACTTGAGGAGGGAGAACAGCTCCTCCGGGACGCGCACGGGGCCTTTCGCCGCCTCGTTGTTGAGCGTGTAGAGGTTGTTGACGCCCTGGTAGGGCTTGTACCTGTCGAATTGCGCGTGGAGCCGATTGAACAGTGCCTCGGTGCGGGCGGCGGCGCGGTCGAACGTCGCCTTGTCCCGGGCATAGCCGATGAGGGTGATAGCGGTATCGAACGTGCCGAAGAAGATATAGGAGAATTTCTGGTATGCGGCCTCCCCGGCGGCCATGGGGAAGGCGCCAATGATCAGCGCCGCGCAGAGCAGCGGCGCCAGGACGGCACGGAGCAGGCGTTCGCGCATCCCGGTCACTCCTCCCCGTAGCCCAGATTACGAAGTTCCCGGGGCGAGTCGCGCCAGCCGGGCTTTACCTTGACCCACAGCTTGAGGTTGACGCGCGTGTTGAGCAGGCGCTCGATCTCCTCGCGCGCCTTCTTGCCGATGCGCCCGAGCATCGCGCCCTGCTTGCCGATGATGATGCCTTTGTGCGAATCCCGCTCGCAGACGATGTCCGCGAAGATCTCGGTCATCTCCGCGCTGAGCTCCTTCATCGAAAGCACCTCCACGCCAATGCCGTGGGGGACCTCCTCCTGCAGGGCGTACAGGGCCTGCTCGCGGATGAGCTCGGCGATGATCTCGCGCTCGGTCTGCGCGGTCCACTGCCCCTCGGGGTAGTAGCGCGGGCCTTCGGGCAGGCGCGACTTGAGCATCTCCAGCAGCTTTTCCACTCCCTCGCCGGTCTTGGCGGAAATGGGGAGGATCGCGTCGAACCCGTCGTCGCTGTACTGCTGGATGATCGGCCGCAGCTGCTGGGGATGGACGATGTCCACCTTGTTGAGCGCGAGGAAGCGCGGGATGCCCGCCTTGCCGAGGGACCGGATGGTCTCCCGCTCGTGCGGGTCCGTCCGGGACGCGTCCGCGATGACGATGAGCGCGTCGATGGCCTTGAGCGACTCCTTGACGCTGTGGTCCATCCACTCGCCCAGCTTCGTGCGGGGCGCGTGGATGCCGGGCGTATCCACGAACACGGCCTGGAAATCGTCTCCGCTGAGGATGCCGATGATCTGGTTGCGCGTGGTCTGCGGCTTGGGGGAGACGATGGCGACCTTCTCGCCGACCAGCCTGTTGAGGAGGCTGGACTTGCCGACGTTGGGACGCCCGACGATGCTCACGAAACCGGAGCGGAACGGGGCCTTCTTTTCACTCATGACTGCCGTCCTTGTTGAACTTCAGGAAGCTGCTGGGCAGAAGCGCATCCAGCCCCGCCTCGTCCGCGCTGCCCCCGTCCCAGGTGACGTGCACGCGCAGCGCGGGGGCGAACTCGCTCAGCGCCTGTCGGCACGCGCCGCACGGCCAGGGAGGGGTCCCCTGCGCGGCTATCGCGATGGCTTCGAACTCCCGCTCGCCCTCGCTGACTGCCTTGAACAGGGCGGTGCGCTCCGCGCAGTTGGTCAGGCCGAACGAGATGTTCTCCACGTTGCAGCCGGTATATACCTTCCCGCTTTTGCCCAGCAGGGCCGCGCCGACCTTGAACCCGGAATACGGGGCGTAGGCGTGTTCCCGCGCCTCCCTGGAAGCTGCGAGCAGCCCCGCCGCCCCCTCGTCCCGCGCCGCGTCCACCATGGCGAGCGCCTGTTCTTCCTTTTCGCGCATGCGCTGTCTGTCCTCCGGAGTTTCATGGTCATAGCCCATCAGGTGAAACATGCCGTGGGCAAGCAGGTACAGGGTCTCCCTGCGCGCGCTGTGCCCGTACTCCCCGGCCTGGGCAGCCGCCCGCGGCACGGATATCGCGACGTCGCCCAGCTCGTACGCCCCTTCCTCCGGGCTGAAGAGGGGGGAGCGCCGGAGCATCCGGTCGGTCAGCGTCCTTGCGGGCGCCAGGTCCATCGCGGGGAAGCTGAGCACGTCGGTCGCGCGGTCGATGCCCCGCCAATCCCGGTTGACGTCCCGGATACCCTCGTCGTCCGTGAGCCGCACGTTGACGCTGGCCGGCAGCGTTATCCCCTGGACCCGCAGGCAGGCCGCGCACAGGCCGGCGAAATCCGCGTCGGTCACCGGCGAGGGCGTTTCGCGAACGACGTGCGTCACGCGGACTTGGTGTCCTTGCGCGCGGTGTCCCGCGCGCCGTCCTGCTGCGGGGGCGCCGTGCGGCCCGCCTTCTCAAGCGGCCGCGAAGGCTTGCGCAGTCCCTGCAGCGCGGCGGCCAGGCGCTCGCTCGGAGCCGCCTTCACCGGGGCCTTCGGGTATTCGATCCGCTCGTGGAAGACCCCGAAGATGACCTTCGCGCAGGTGTCGCGGATGACCTGCAGGTGCCGCAGCGTCAGCGGCGAGGCGTCCAGCAGGCCCGCGTCCATCTTTTGGCGTATCAGGGTGCCGATGAACTCCGCGATCTCCTCCCGCGTGGGGCTGGAAAGCGTGCGGATCGCCGCCTCCACCGTGTCGCAGATCATGATGATGGCGCACTCGGCGGAGCGGGGCAGCCCGCCGTCGTAGCGGTATTCCTGCTCGTCCGCGGGGGCGCCCTCCTCTTCGGAGGCCTTGTGGTAGAAATATTGCACGATGGAGTTGCCGTGGTGGTCCGCGATGATATGCTGGATCTCCTCCGGCAGGCGGTGCGCCCTGGCCAGGACGAGGCCCTCGCGGACGTGGGACGTGATGATGGCCGCGGACACCCGGGGGTCCGTCGCGTCGTGCAGGTTGGAGGTGCCGATCTGGTTCTCCTTGAAGTAAAGGGGACGCTTTAGCTTGCCGATGTCGTGGAAATAGGCGCCCGCGCGGGCCAGCAGCGGGTTGGCGCCGATGGCCTCGGCGCACGCCTCCGCGAGGTTGGCGATGATGATGCTGTGGTGGTACGTGCCAGGCGTCTCCAGCAGCAGACGCCGCAGCAGCGGGTGGATGGGGTTGGTCAGGTCCAGCAGGCGCATCGGCGTGGGCAGGTTGAACATCGACTCCAGCGCCGGCACCAGCGCCATGCCCAGCAGCGCGGAGGCGGCGCCGCCCGCGAACCCCCACAGCGCCCGGTCCAGTGTTTGCTGCATTGACATGCTGGTCATCATGCCGATGGAGAGCAGGATGAAGAAGTTCGAAAGGCTGACCGCCGTGCCCGCGATGAGGAGGAACGAGCGCTGGTACCGCTTGGCAAGCAGGTGCGCGCCCAGCAGGCCGGAGAACAGGGAACTGATCACCAGGTTCATCATATCCGCGCCGGTCCCGCCGGAGTTGACGAGCATCAGGGCGCCGACGAGGGAGACCGCAGCACCCGTGGTCACCGCGGGGAGAACCCCCAGCGTCACCGAGAGCAGCAGGTACGGCAGCGCGAGCGGCGCGGCATAGGGGATGGACGCCGATTTCGCCCAGCTGGTCAGGAGGAGCGTGACCAGGATCGTCAGGTAGACGATGGGCAGCCGCTTGATGCTGAAGTACAGCGGCGCGGAGGAAAAGCGCAGGGACATGACCATGAGGACCAGGATGGCGGCGACCAGCACGACCGAGCCCGCGTACATCGCGTAGTCGGTCCGGTCCCGGCTGAGCAGGCCCAGGGAGGACAGCATCGCCAGCTGGTTCTCCTGGAT
>DATHTQ010000277.1:0-4117 GCA_035463055.1 Candidatus Limnocylindria bacterium | reverse complement strand
TGCGGCGCGCGGGCCTGGTGGAGGCAGTGCGGGGCAACCAGGGGGGATACTACCTCGCGAAGCCGCCCCGGCAGGTGACGCTGGGGGACATCATCGGCGCGGTCGAGGGGCCGGTGCTGCTCAGTGAGTGCGCCCAGGACGGAAGCTGCTGCGAAAACAGCCGGGACTGCCGCCTCCGCAACGCATGGGAGGAACTGACCAACGGTATCACCGGGCTCATGGACAGGATGACGCTGGAGGATTTCGCCGGCACGGAAGACCAGCCGGCATGGGGGGAGGGCGCCTGATGAACAGGATCTACATGGACAACGCGGCGACGACGCCGCTGCACAAGGACGTGCTGGCGGAGATGATGCCGTTCTTCACGGAGCGTTTCGGCAACGCCTCCAGCGTATACGACACGGGGCGCGACGCCCGCAAGGCCGTCGAGGACGCGCGCCGCAAGGTGGCCCTCGCCCTGAACTGCACCCCGCAGGAGATATACTTCACCGCCGGGGGCACCGAGAGCGACAACTGGGCCATCATCGGCACGGCCATGGCCAACCGGAGCAAGGGAAACCACATCATCACCAGCGCCATCGAGCACCACGCGGTCCTGCACCCGCTGGAGTGGCTCGAAAAGCAGGGCTTCCAGGTGACCTGCCTGCCGGTGGACGAGTACGGGCGCGTCAGCCCCGCGGACGTCGAGCGTGCCATCACCGACAAGACGGTCCTCATCACCATCATGGCAGCCAACAACGAGATCGGCACCCTCCAGCCCGTAGCCGAAATCGGCAAAATCGCCCGTGCGCGCAAGGTGCCGTTCCACACCGACGCGGTGCAGGCGGTGGGCGCAATCCCCGTGGACGTGCAGGCATGGCACGTTGACATGCTGTCAATGTCCGCGCACAAGTTCCACGGTCCCAAGGGCGTAGGCGCGCTGTACGTCCGCAAGGGCGTCAAGCTGGACAGCATCCTGCACGGCGGTGCGCAGGAGCGCGGCCGCCGTCCCGGCACCGAGAACCTCCCCGGCATCGTCGGCCTGGGCGCAGCGCTGGAGCGCGCGGTGCGGGAGATGCCGGAAACCTCCGCGCGCGTGGCCGCGCTGCGCGACGAACTGATCGAAGGCATCATCAACAACATCCCCGAGGTGCGGCTCAACGGCCACCCCTCGCAGCGCCTGCCCAACAACGTCAACGTGTCCGTCCGCTACATCGAGGGCGAGGCGCTGCTGCTGAGGCTGGACCTCATGGGCATCGCGGGCTCCTCTGGCAGCGCGTGCACTTCCGGCTCGCTCGACCCGTCCCACGTGCTGCTGGCCATCGGCCTGCCGCACGAGATCGCCCACGGCAGCCTCCGCCTGACCCTCTCGGAGGAAACCACCCGCGAGGAAGTCGCGGAGGTGCTCGGGGCGCTGCCCGGCATCGTGAAGACCCTGCGGGATATGTCCCCGCTGTATGAGGAAAAGGAGACGCAGAATGTACAGTGACAAGGTCATGGACCATTTCAGCAACCCGCGCAACGTCGGCGTGCTGGAAGGCGCGAACGGCATGGGCCGCGTCGGCAACGCCAAGTGCGGAGACATCATGCAGATGTACATCCGCGTGAAAGATGATATCATAGAGGACGTGAGCTTCCGGACGTTCGGCTGCGGCGCGGCCATCGCGACCAGCAGCATGGCGACGGAGATGGTGCGCGGCAAGACGCTGGACGAGGCGCTGGAGCTGACCAACAAGGCGGTCACCGAAGCCCTGGACGGCCTGCCCCCGCAGAAGCTGCACTGCTCCGTGCTTGCGGAGGAGGGCATCCGCGCCGCGATCGAGGATTACCGCAAGAGGCAGCAAGGAGAGTAAATGCCCGAACTGACGGGGAACCTGGCCGGCCTGCGCGACAGCGTCAAGGAACGGCTCAAGTCCCTATACGACCTGTCCGCGGAGCCGGACGAGCTGGTCTCCGAAGAGATCACCAGCCTGCTGTCCGAGCTGACCGCGCTGATACGCCGCGAAATCGCGGTGTATTTGTCGCGCGCCGGCGAGGTCGTCAAGGTGGCGGTCGGCTCCGGGGACAGCGTCGCGCTGGAGGACTTCAGCCTCCGCCGCAGCGACCGCAGGCTGAGCCGCATCCGCTGCGTCCACACGCACCCCAACGGGGACCCGGTGCTGTCCGACGTGGACGTGTCCGCCCTGGAGGCGCTGCGGCTTGACGCGATGTGCGCGCTGGGCGTGGATGCGCAGGGGCGCATCACCGGCGCGACGGCGTGCTTCCTCTCGCCCGGGGACACCGGCACGCTTTCCGCGGGGCCCATGGTCGAGATCCCGCCCCGCGAGCTGGGCAATCCCAGGTGGATGGACGCCATCCTCAGCAACGACCTCATGGACGTCGCGCCCGACACCCTGACACAGGGCGCCGCGCAGAAGGCGTACCTGGTCAGCATCGACAGCCTGCAGTCCCTCCAGGAGCTCCAGGCGCTGGCGGAGAGCGCGGGCGCGGAGGTGGTCGGCCAGACGCTGCAGGCCAAGGCAAGGCCGGACCCGGGCACCTACGTGGGAAGCGGCAAGGCGGCGGAGCTCGCGCTGCAGATCCAGGCGGCGGGCGCCAACCTGCTCATCGCGGACGACGAGCTGGGCGGCCTGACCCGCAAGCGCCTGGAGGACGTCGTGGGCGTCGAGACCATCGACCGCACGATGCTCATCCTTGATATCTTCGCCCAGCGGGCCGTCAGCAGCGAAGGCAAGCTGCAGGTCGCCCTGGCGCAGCTCAACTACCGCGCCGCACGGCTGGTAGGCCTGCGCGAGTCGCTGTCCCGCCAGGGCGGCGGCATCGGCACCCGGCGCGGCCCGGGCGAAAGCAAGCTTGAGCTGGACCGCAGGCTCATCCGCCGGCGCATCCAGTTCCTCCAGGAGGAGCTGCGCGAGCTGGAGACCCGCAGGGAGACCCGCCGCAAGAGCCGCGCCTCCGGCGACACGCCGCAGGTCGCGCTGGTGGGCTACACCAACACCGGCAAGTCCACGCTGCTCAACCGCCTCTCGGGCGCAGACGTCTACGTCAAGGACCAGCTGTTCGCGACGCTGGACACCGTGAGCCGCAAGATCACCCTCAGGGAGGGTGACGAGTTCCTCCTCACCGACTCGGTGGGCTTCATCAGCAAGCTGCCTACGGACCTGGTCGCCGCGTTCCGCTCGACCCTGGACGAGGCGCTGGGCGCGGACATCCTGTGCGTCGTATCCGACGCGTCCAACCCGCAGGCGGCGGCGCAGCGGCAGGTCGTGGACGACGTGCTGCGCGACCTTGGCGCGACGGGCCAGCCGCGCATCGAGGTCTACAACAAGTGGGACGCCGCGGTGCCGGGGGACGTCCCCCCGGAGGCCATCCGCGTCAGCGCGCTCACCGGCGAGGGCCTGGACGAACTGCTGGGCGCCATCACGCGCATCCTGCGCGAGCGCGAGAAGACGTACGAGCTGTTCGTTCCGTTCAGCCGTTACCAGTTCCTCAGCGAGCTGCGCCGCCAGGGTCGTGTGACCGCTGAAGAGCACGGGGCGGAGGGGACGAAGGTAACGGTGCGGCTGGACGCCGCCTCCGCAGGCCGCCTGCAGGCCATCAACCCCGAAGCGTTCAGGATGCCGCGCGCGTGATCCGCGCGGCGGCCGCCCTCGTGCTGCTGTGCCTGAACCTGCTGCGGGGCGGGGTGGACGCGTACGTCGGCGCGACGAGCCTGGGAGGGAACCTCTACCTCGTCAACAAGACGTATCGCCTCACGCAGGCCTACGAGCCGAAGGACCTGGTCCATGTGGGCGTCCCCAGGCTCACCTCCGACATCCGCATGCGGCGGGAGGCCTCCGGGATGCTGGAAGCCCTGTTCGAGGCGGCGCAGGGGGACGGCTGCAAGCTGGTCGCCGTGTCCGGCTACCGCAGCTACGACCGGCAGGCTGCCATTTACCGCAGGAAAATTTCCTCCCTGGGCAGCGAGGGCAAGGCGGGCCTGCTCGTGGCGCCCCCCGGCGCGAGCGAGCACCAGCTAGGCTTGGCGATGGACGTGGGGCGGCGCGGGAACCCCATCCTCAACGCCGCCTTCGGCAACAGCCGAGAGGGCCTGTGGCTTGCGGACAACGCCCATCGGTTCGGCTTCATCATCCGCTAC
>DATHTQ010000276.1:0-6389 GCA_035463055.1 Candidatus Limnocylindria bacterium | reverse complement strand
CGAACACCTCCCGCGCCGCGGAGGGGTGCATGAACTTCTCGAATACCCGCTCCCCGCCCAGCGACATCTCGACCACGGCCCCGTGGGTGGAGATGACCGGGCACGCGATGCCCGCGGCCGCCATGACCATCGCTGCGTTCTCCGGGAACCGGCCGGAGCAGCACGCGAACGTGACGCCCGCGGCCTGCGCGTCATGGATGGCCTGGCGGGTGTAGTCCGTCATCCGGGAAGAGCGGTCCAGCAATGTCCCGTCGATGTCGGATACGATGAGGCGGATATCATATTCCATAAGGTATCTCCTTGGTTGCTGAAAATCACTGGACGTTGGCTGTACCGTTCAGAACGGCGGCTGGATGCGGAACCGCATTCCCGCCAGCCAGGAAGCCTTCGTGCCCTCCGGAAAGGCGAGCTCCGCCGCGCAAAGGCGCAGGCCGCCGCCGTGCCTGCGGTTCTCCGCCCAGTCGCCGTACACCTCGTCGCCGATGACCGGGTGGCCGAGGAAAGCCAGATGCGCCCTGATCTGGTGGGTGCGGCCGGTGTGCAGCGTCACCCGCAGCAGCGAGGCCCCGTCGCGGGATTCCAGCGTCTCATACTCTGTGACGATGCGCAGGCTGCCCGGCATTCTGTCCGCGCTCACCGTGACCCGCGCGGCCGCCGCGTCCTTCGTAAGCCAGGCGGTGAACACCCCGGCCCGGGGATCCGGCATACCCCGGACCTGGCACGCATAGACTTTTTCGACCTCCCGCAGGCGGAACGCCTCCCGCAGCAGGGAGGCGCTCTGCGCGTCCTTGGCGACGACGAGAAGGCCGCTGGTCCTGTTATCCAGGCGATGGACGAGCTCAGGGTCATAATTCCCCGCGGCGCGTTCGCGCGCCCATGACAGCAGGGAAAACCCGCTGCGGTCGTTCTCGTCGGTGTTGACGCCCGCGGGCTTGTTGACGACCAGGCACCGCTCGTCCTCGTGCACCACCGGGATGCCGGGAGACTCCTGCGCGGTGTACACGACCACGGCGTCGCCGGGCTGGACGGCCGCGTCCTTTCCCACCCGCCGCCCGTTGACGCGGACGTCCCTGCGCTTCAGCGCGTCGCGCAGCGCGTGCGGGGGCAAAAGCGGCAGCTCCCGCCGCAGCACGGGCAGGACCGGGCCGCCCTGCGCGGCGGTGAACTCATGCCTCTTCACGCGTGCCCCATCCCCGTTTCCATCCGCCAGAGTGTAGGGAAAAGCCCATGGGCTGTCAAGGAAACCCGCCTTTGGCGCCCGGTTCGCGGGCCTATGTAAGTACAATGGAAATACATGACCGCACTTGTATAAAAACCCACCCTTATGTAACATTCTCGTATTCGCACCTTGCTGCGAAACGAAAAAAGGAGGCAGGATGTCATGAAAAAGCGGTCCCTCATTTCCGTATTGGTCGCGCTCGCCCTGATTATGGCGGTGGCCGGTCCCGCGCTTGCGGACGCCCATACCATCAAGATCGGCGGCATCGGCGTCCTGTCGGGCGACTACGGCAAGTACGGCCAGGCAGTCCAGGAGGGCGTGAACCTGTACGTCAAGCAGGTCAACGCCGCGGGCGGCGTGCTGGGCAAGCCGGTCGAGATCCTCTGGGAAGACACCCAGGCTGACCCGGCGGTCGCCATCAACGCCTACTACAAGCTCACCGAGCAGGACGGCATCGTCGGCTTCGTCGGCGGCGTCCTCACCGGCGAGACCAAGGCCATCGCCGAAGTCTCCGCCGAGGACGGCATCCCCCAGATCACCGCTTCCGCCACGGCGTACGACGTGACCACGGGCCGGCCCAACGTGTTCCGCACCTGCTTCCTGGACCCGTTCCAGGCGACGGCGGTTGCGGCCTACGTGGCTGACCAGGGCGTCAAGAAGGTCGCCGTGCTGTACGACAACGCGACCGAGTACTCCAAGGGCCTGTACGACGCGTTCAAGGCCAAGGCCGACGAGCTCGGCGTGGAGATCGTCGCCGCCGAAGTCGCCGCCTACGGCGACAAGGACTACAAGACCCAGCTGACCACCATCCAGGCCGCCGCCCCCGAGGCCATCTTCCTGCCCTACTACGGCTCCGACGCCGCCCTCATCCTCGCCCAGGCCAACGAGATCGGGCTGGACGTCAAGTTCTACGGCGCGGACGGCATCTCCGACATCGTGGACCTCATCGCCGACAAGAGCCTGCTGCCCAATATGCTGTACACCGACCACTTCACCAACGACGCGACCGGCGAAGTCGTGACGAAGTTCCTCGCGGACTACCAGGCCGAGTACGGCAAGATGCCGTCCCTCGCCGTCTCCGCCACCGGGTATGACGCCGCCCTCGTGCGGCTCTCCGCCATCGAGGCGGCCGGCACCACCGATAAGGAAGCGGTCGTCGAGGCCCTCAAGAACACCAACGTCACCGGCGTCAGCGGCAACATCACCTTCGACGACCACAACGACCCGATCAAGAGCGTGTTCTTCCTCACGTTTGACGCGCAGGGCAACAAGGTTTTCGTCGAGCAGTTTGACCCGTAAGCCAAACCGTTGCATAATGCGGGGGGCGGACGAACTCCTCCCCCGTATTATTTTGTTTATCCCGGCCCGGAATGAGGTGAACGGATGAGCCTGTTCCTGAACCAGCTGGTCAACGGCCTCCACGTTGGCAGCATCTACGCGCTGATCGCCCTTGGCTACACCATGGTGTACGGCATCGTGAAGCTCATCAACTTCGCGCACGGCGACATCCTCATGATCGGCGCGTACACCGCGGTCATCACGCTGGTGAGCCTGGGGTGGCCCGCGCCGCTCTCGCTGCTCGCCGCGGTCGGCCTGTGCGTGGCCTTCGGCGTCGCCATCGAGCGCGTGGCCTACAAGCCCCTGCGCGGCTCCGCGCGTATTTCCTCCTTGATTACGGCCATCGGCGTGAGCATGCTGCTGCAGAACAGCGCCCTGCTTATCTTCGGGGCGCAGTCCCGTCCCTTCCCCACCATCGCCGCCGTCAGCCCGATGAACTTCGGCGGCGTCAGGCTGAGCTTCGTGACGGTGCTCACGCTGTCGGTCTCGCTGGTCCTCATGGCCCTGCTGACCGTGTTCGTGCGCTCCAGCAAGGCCGGCAAGGCGATGCGCGCGGTGAGCGAGGACTACAGCACAGCACAGCTCATGGGCATCAACGTCAACAACACGATCACCGCCACGTTCGCCATCGGGAGCGCGCTGGCGGGCATCGGGGCGTTCCTGTACTGCATGGCGTACCCCTCGGTATCGCCCACGATGGGCTCGCTCCCGGGCCTCAAGGCGTTCATCGCCGCGGTGCTTGGCGGCATCGGCATCATCCCGGGGGCAATGCTCGGCGGGTTCGTGATGGGCGTGGCGGAGAGCCTTACCAAGGCCTACATCTCCACGCAGCTGTCCGACGCGGTGGTGTACGGCATCCTCATCGTGGTCCTGCTGGTCAAGCCCACCGGGCTATTGGGCAAGACCTCCAGGGAGAAGGTGTGAGGCGCAGATGAACAAGAAGACCAAGTCCATCCTGCTCAACACCCTCAGCCTGCTGCTGCTGTACCTGGCCATCGCCATCGCCATCGGCACCGGCAGCATGAACAACTACATCTCCAACATCCTCGTCACCGTGCTCATCACGGTCATCATGACGGCGAGCCTCAACGTGACGACGGGCCTGCTGGGCCAGCTCGCCCTGGGCCACGCGGGGTTCATGGCCATAGGAGCCTACACCGCGGCCCTGCTCACCCGCACCCTCCCGATGGCGTTCGGCCTGTCCCTGCCCATCGCGCTGGTCATGGGCGGCGTCGTGGCGGCCCTGTTCGGCATGCTTATCGGCATTCCCGCGCTGCGCCTGCAGGGCGACTACCTCGCCATCATCACGCTGGGGTTCGGCGAGATCATCCGCGTCGTCATCGTCAACCTCGACATCACCGGCGGGGCGGCGGGCCTCACGCGCATCACGCGCATGTCGCGCGCCTTCTCGGAGGACAGGGCGCTCTCCAGCGCCATCCAGTTCACCCTGGTGTTCTGGATCACGGTCGTCATCATTGCGTCCATCTTCACGCTGGGACGCTCGCGCCATGGCCGCGCCATCATCTCCATCCGTGAGAACGCCATCGCCGCCGAGGCGACCGGCATCCCGACCACGCGCTACAAGCTGCTGGCCTTCACGGTCGCGGCGTTCTTCGCGGGCATCGCGGGCGGCCTGTATGCCCACCAGACCAGCATCCTCATGGCCAAGGACTTCGGGTTCAACAAGTCCATCGAATACCTGGTCATGGTCGTGCTGGGCGGCATGGGGAGCATCACGGGCTCGGTCATCGCGTCGTTCGTGCTGGTGGCGCTGCCGGAAATGCTGCGCGGCCTGGCGGAATACAGGCTGGTCATCTATTCCCTCCTGCTCATCGGCATGATGCTGTTCCGGCCTTCGGGGCTGCTGGGCACGTCGGAGTTCTCCATGCTCACCGCGTGGGAGGGGGCGGAGCGGCTGGCGCGGCGCCTGTTCCGCCGCCGCGACCCCAAGACCCTGATGCCCTTCCAGCCAAGGTACGACGTCTGGGAGGACAAGCCTGTGCTGGAAACCGCCAACCTGGGCATCGCGTTCGGCGGGCTCAAGGCGGCGGACCAGATCAACATCCGACTGATGGACAACGAGATCGTCGGCCTCATCGGCCCCAACGGCGCCGGGAAGACGACCGTGTTCAACCTGCTGACCGGCGTCTACGCGCCCACCGCGGGCAGCATCACCCTCATGGGCAAGAGCATCGCGGGCAGGATGACGCACCAGATCACGCAGGACGGCATCGCCAGGACGTTCCAGAACATCCGGCTGTTCCGCTCGATGACGGCGCTGGACAACATCAAGGTGGCGTTCCACTCGCGTATGCGCTACTCCCCCATTTCCGGCATCCTGCGCAACGCGCGCTGCCTGAGCGAGGAGCGGGGCATCGACATCCGCGCGCGCGAGCTGCTGCGCGTGTTCGAGATGGAGAACGTGGCCGACGTGCGGGCGGGCAGCCTGCCCTACGGCAAGCAGCGCAAGCTGGAGATTTGCCGCGCGCTGGCGAGCAACCCCAAGGTGCTGCTGCTGGACGAGCCGGCTGCCGGCATGAACCCCAGCGAGACGACCGAACTCATGCAGACCATCAAGACCATCCGCGGCCGCTTCTCCGTGGCGATCCTGCTCATCGAGCACGACATGCGGCTGGTCATGGGCATCTGCGAGCGCATCTACGTGCTCAACTACGGGCGCGTCATCGCGCACGGCAGGCCCGAGGAAATCCGGAGCAACCCCGAGGTCATCAAGGCGTACCTGGGCACCGAGGGGGCGACACACGGGGAGGCGCACGCGCATGCTGAGCGTACAGGAGATTAACCTTTTCTACGGCGCCATCCACACCCTGCGCAGCATCAGCTTCGAGGTGGAGGAGGGCCGCATCGTGTCGCGCATCGGGGCCAACGGAGCCGGCAAGAGCTCCATCCTCAACGCGATATCGGGCCTGGTGCCGATATCCTCCGGCGACATCGTGTTCGAGGGCCGCTCCATCAAGAAGACGCCCGCCTTCCGCATCGCGGGCCTGGGGCTGGCGCAGGTGCCCGAGGGGCGGCGCGTATTCCTGCGCATGACGGTGCAGGAGAACCTGGAGATGGGCGCGTACACACAGAAGGACCGCGCCGGGACCGCCAGGGACCTGGAAGAAGTGTTCGCGCACTTCCCCCGCCTCAAGGAGCGCGTGCGGCAGGTGGCGGGGACGCTGTCCGGCGGCGAGCAGCAGATGCTCGCGATGGGCCGCGCGCTGATGAGCAGGCCCAAGCTCCTCATGATGGACGAGCCCAGCATGGGCCTGTCGCCGCTGCTGGTGCAGGAAATCTTCGACATCATCAAGCAGATCAACCAGGCCGGGACGACCATCCTCCTGGTGGAGCAGAACGCGCAGATGGCCCTGTCGCTCGCGGACACCGCCTATGTGCTGGAAACAGGCCGCGTCGTCAAGACCGGCGCCGGGCGCGACCTTCTGGAGGACGAGGACGTCCGCAAGGCATACCTCGGCGGATAATAAGGTAAACAAAATAATAACCCCGGCGATGCCGGGGTTTATTGCGCCGCTCTGTAGCGGCTGGACTAGGGACGGTTACTCGGGCGTGCAGACGTACCAGGACACGCGGGTGGCCACGGGGAACACCTCGACGTTGTCAAAGCATTTTCCCTCCCCGGCGCCGCAGGCCCGCATCTCGTCCTCCGCGACGTGGATGAACCGGAAATAGTCGCCGCCTTCCATCTTCTCGAGGATGGTCGTCAGCAGGCCGCGCTTTTTATTGAAGTCGTGGATGATGACCTTGTGACTGGTCACGCGTGCCATCTCCCGGTATATCCTCAAGCGCTCCTCAGGCTGCATGCCGTGCG
>DATHTQ010000275.1:0-8080 GCA_035463055.1 Candidatus Limnocylindria bacterium | reverse complement strand
GGAGCGCACCCCGAAGCCGTACAGGATGTCGATGCGGTCCAGCTCGTTCTCGATGGGGGTGGAGCACTCGATGACCGGGACCCAGGCGATGCGTCCCTCGGCCTTCGCGCGGCGGATGTCGTCCGCGGTCTTGCACTGGATGAGGAAGTCCTGGTGCTGCAGGTCGCACAGGCGCATCCCGATGTCGTGGACGACGTCGGTCCACTTCCACCCGCTCTTGCTCGTGATGTTGGCCGAGCCGTCCATCATGTTGTCGAACACGCAGTCGGCATAGCTCTCGGCGAGCGCGTCATACGCGCAGAATTCGCGACCCGCGTTGTGGTAGAGCTTGCTCTCGTTCATGTTCTCGGGGAAATAGCAGGGGTGCTCGTGCGTGGCGATGACGATGTTTTCCTTCACGATGCGCAGGACCCGGTCCTCCTCTGCCTGGTCCTTGAGCGGGACGAGGTACCGCCCGGCCCAGTCCCATTTGGACAGCTTGAATACCGGATAATCCGCGCCCGGCGTGAGATAGTCGAATGCCTTGTATCCCCGGTAAGCCTTCCTGGTCATCCCTCGTCCTCCTCTATCGACCGCCGTGATGTGGCGGAGGTCAGCGCGTCTTGGGGTTGAGCGTGTCGTTGATGGCGTTGCCCAGGATGTTGAAGCTCACCACGTACAGCGTGATGGCCATGCTGGGCCAGATCCACCACCAGATGGGGTTGGGCGTCTTGATGAGCGCGCCGGTGTCCCACGCCTTCTTGAGGATCAGCCCCCAGCTCCAGGTGTTGGGGTCGCCCAGGCCCAGGAAGCTGAGCCCGGATTCGCTGAGGACCGCCGTCGCCATGACCAGCGTCAGGTTGACCATGACCGGCCCGATGACGTTGAGCAGGATGTGGCGGAACAATATCTTGTGCCTGGCGATGCCCAGGCTGCGGGACACCTCGATGAAGGGCATCTCGGAAGTCCGGAGCGTCGCGTTGCGCGTGACGCGCGCGAGGCTGGGCCACGACAGTATCCCGATGGCGATGCCGACGTTGGTGACCGACGCGCCCGCGATCGCGGCGATGACGATCATCAGCGGCATCATCGGCATGGTCATGAAGATCTCGATGACGGAGTCGATGAACCCGCCGATGCGTCCCTTGAAGTACCCGCTGACCAGGCCCAGCGGGATGCCGATGAGCGCCGCGCACGCCACGGCCATCGCAGAGACGTACACGGACGTGCGCGCGCCCCAGATGACCTCGCTCATCACGTCCAGCCCGAGGTTGTCCGTGCCCATCCAGTTGACGGAGCTGGGCGGGGCCTCGATGTTGCGGCCGTAGCCCTTGGGGTATTTCGCGAGGACGGGGGCCAAAAGCCCCGTCAGGATGATGACCAGCACGATGGCCAGCCCGGCCATGCCCAGCTTGTTGCGGCGGAACGCCTGCACGAATGTCCTTTGGTTCATGCCGGCACACCCCCCAGCTTGACGCGCGGGTCGATCCAGGCGAGCGAGAGGTCCGTCAGGATGTTGATGAGCACGGTGGTCGCGGAGAGGAACAGGAACGCGCCCTGCAGCACGGGGTAGTCCAGCGCGGACACGCTGTCGAAGATCAGCCGGCCGATGCCGGGCCAGGAATAGATGCTCTCCGTCATGATGGCGCCGCCCATGAGGTGGGAGATCATGATGCCGGTCGCCGTGATCGTGGGTATCATCGCGTTCTTGAGCGCGTGCGTGCGGGTCACGTACCTGCTGTCCCAGCCCTTGGCGTACGCGGTGCGGATGTAGTCCTCCTTCTGCACGTCGATCATGCTGTTGCGCGTGTACAGGATGATGGAGGTGCAGTTGCCGATGAACAGGGTGAACGTCGGAAGGATGGCGTGGCGCAGCACGTCCACGACGTACGCGAACCCCTTCATGGGCGGCGGGGTGTACGCGCCTCCGGTGGGCAGCAGCCGCAGGAGGTAGCCGAACAGGTAGAGGAGGGAGAAGGACAGGAACGGGATGAACAGCGATATGCCGATCATCGTGACCACGTTGACGCTGCGGTCGAACAGGCCGTTGCGGCGGTTCGCGGCCCGGATGCCGATGGGGATGCCCACGGCCAGGGACAGGGACACGCTGAGGCTCAGCAGCAGCAGCGTCCAGGGCAGCTTCTGCATCAGCACCGCCATGACCAGGTCCCGGTTCTTGAAGGAGACCCCGAAATTGCCCTGGAGCAGCTGGCCCAGGTAGATGAAGTACTGGACGAACAGCGGCTTGTCCAGCCCGAACTGCGCCGTCATCTTCGCCACGGTCGCGGCGCTCATCTTCGGGTCCACCATCATGCTGACCGGGTCCGCGGGGATGAGGCGCAGCAGGAAGAACGTGAAGGATACCGAGATGAATACGGTGAGCAGGCCGCGCAGGACCCGCCGGACCAAATACTTGCCCATCGTTCAACCCACCCCGATTTCTTCCCTGCCGAAGAGGCAGCGCACGTAATGTCCTGGGGAGACCTCCCGGAGCTCCGGGTGCGACGCCTTGCACTCCGGGCGCGCCATGTAGCACCTGGACTGGAAGCGGCACCCCGCCGGGAGGTTGACGGCCCCCGGGATGTCCCCCTCCAGCAGGATGCGCTTCTTCTTCGCGCGCGGGTCCGGGTTCGGGATGGCCGAGATCAGCGCCTTGGTGTAGGGGTGGGCGGTCTCGGAGAACAGCTTGTCCGCCGGGGCCTTCTCCATGACCTCGCCCAGGTACATGACGATGATCGTGTCGCTGACAAACTTCACGACGGACAGGTCGTGGCTGATGAAGACGTAGGTGAGGCTGAACTCGTCCTTGAGCTGGCTGAACAGGTTGAGCACCTGCGCCTGCACCGATACGTCCAGCGCGCTGACCGCCTCGTCGCAGATGATGAGCTTGGGGTTCATCGCCAGCGCCCTGGCGATGTTGATGCGCTGGTGCTGGCCGCCGGAGAACTCGTGGGGGAAGCGGCTCACCATCTCGCGCTGCAGCCCGACGCGCTCGAGCATGCTGCCAACGCGCTCGAGGATCTCTTCCTTTGTTTTGTACAGCTTGTGCTCGCGCAGCGGCTCGGCGATGGCGTTGCCGATCTTGATGCGCGGGTCCAGCGAGGCGTAGGGGTCCTGGAAGATCATTTGCATGTCCTTGCGCAGGCCGCCGCTTTTGCGCTCCTTCTGCGCCAGGATGTTGCGCCCCTGGTAGTTCACCTCGCCCGAGGTCGCCGGGATCAGCTTCAGCAGCAGCCGGGCCAGGGTGGACTTGCCGGAACCGCTCTCCCCTACGATGCCCAGCGTCTCCCCGCGGACCAGGTCGAAGCTCACGTCGTCCACCGCGTGCAGCAGCACGGGCCTGGAGAACCAGCCGTTGTTGATGTTGAAGTGCTTGGTGAGCCCCTTCACGCTCAGGAGGATGCCCGCGTCCGTCATTCCTGCACCTCCTGGTAGAGGTAGCACGCGACGTGGTGGCTGTCGTTGAGCACGCAGCGAGAGGGCTTCGTCACGCCGCAGGCCTCGCTTGCGTACCCGCACCGCGGCGCGTAACGGCATCCCGGGGTGAAGTTCTGCACCGACGGGACGACTCCGGGGATGTTGTAGAGTTTCTTCCCCGTGGAGGACAGGGTGGGCAGGGCGGACAGGAGGCCCTTGGTATAGGGGTGCGCGGGGTGCAGGAAGACCTCCTCCACCGTCCCGGCCTCGACGATCTGCCCGGCGTACATCACGGTGACCTCGTCGCAGACCTCCGCGACGATGCCCAGGTTGTGCGTGATGAACATGAAGGAGCCGTCCTCCTTCAGGCGCATCATCAGGTCCAGGACCTGCGCCTGGATGGTCACGTCCAGCGCGGTCGTCGCCTCGTCCGCGATCAGCAGCCCCGGCGAGCAGGCGATGGCCATGGCGATCATCGTGCGCTGGCGCATGCCGCCGGAGAACTGGTGCGGGTAGTTCTTCACGCGCTTCTCGGGGTTGGGGATGCCGACCTTCTTCAGCAGCGCGACGGTGCGCTCCCGGGTCTCCGCCGGGGAAATGCGGGGGTTGTGGCGCTTGATCGCCTCGCCGATCTGGAAGCCCACGGTCAGCACGGGGTTGAGGCAGGTGAGCGGGTCCTGGAAGATCATCGCCGCGTCCTTGCCCCGGATCTCGTGCATCTCGGGCTCCGTCTTCTCCAGCACGTTCATGCCCTTGAGGTAGATGCTCCCGCTTGCTACCTTTGCGGCAGGGGGCAGCAGGCGCATCACGGCGAGGCTGGTGATGGACTTGCCGCAGCCTGACTCGCCGACGATGCCCAGCGCCTTGCCGTCGGGGATGGAGAAGGAAATATCGTCGAGCAGGTTGAACCGCCGGCCCTCGTCGTTCTGGAGGTCAAGGCGGAAATTGTCGAAGCGCAGGATATCTGTCACGGGACCATCCTCTCATGCAAGCCGGAATACCGTGGAATGCGGGAATAGACGGAATGCGGGAACAGACGGAATGCCGAAATTGATGGAATTCGGGAACAGCACGGGTCTGGCGGTGCGCGATCCTCGGAGCCGGTCGGTTCGGAATGCAGTTGTCGAAATGTCTTGTCTTTAGAATATTGCACCCTTGTGCAATATGGGCAGTATCCTATAAAGCCCAAGGGGGAAATGCAACCTCATTTTGTAAGAAAAACGAAGCATATACAAAGAGCGGCATGAAAAACCCCGGAATTTCCTTATGCATTTCTTTTGTATGTGCATAGTTACTGCGCAAGCATATCATACGGCGCATCTGCCAGGATGTATTTTCTGGGATAATCGGCTCCGTTACAAAGCGGAGCCAATGGCTGTTCATCGTGGCAATCCGGACGGGCGCATGGTATCCTTGCGCGGAGCAGGCATGGATGCCCCGCATGGGCGGCGACCCGGCCCCGGAGCACCGACCGCATAATCTATCATTCAATGACATGGAACGGATGGACGCATGGGCAGATGACGCAGATCCTGATCGTCTTTACGTCCTTCGGGACGCTCCCCCTGCTGATGGGCAGGTTCCGGCTGAAGGCCTGGCAGGCGATCCTCATCTGCAGCGCCCTCGTCCACGCCGTGGCGCTGCGCTCCGGCGGGACCCTGCTGGACGCCCTCGCCCGCACGTTCTCCCTGAACAACCTGGCCACGGTGGCGGCCATCTTCCTCATCGGCATCCTCAGCGGCGTCATGCAGGCCTGCGGCCTCCTCGACCGCGCCGTGGAGGCATCCAAGGCCCTGGTCCGCAACCGCAAAGCGCTCATCGGGCTGCTGCCGGCCCTCATCGGGCTGCTGTCGGTCCCGGGAGGAGCGCTCCTGTCCTCGCCGTTCGTGGGCAGCCTGGGGGAGGAGATGGGGGTGCCGCCACCGCGGCGCGCCGCGCTGAACTTGACGTTCCGGCACGTCACGATGCTCCTGTCGCCGCTGAGCGCATACCACCTGTTCATCGCGGCCTATGTGCCCGGGGGGTATACCCTGGCGCTGATCGCCTGCCTGCTGCCGTTCGCGGCGCTCATGGCGTACGGCAGCGTGCGCGCGTACCTCCCGAAGTCACTGCCCAAGGCTCCCGCTTCCGCCGCGCCGGCGCGGGCAACGGCGGCGGGCCTGCTGGCGGGGCTGTCCCCAATCCTGGGGATATTCCTCCTCACCGGCGCCTTCGGGGTGGACAAGCTCATCGCCATACCCTCCGCCATCCTGCTGGTCTGGGCCCTCAGCCGCGACAGGGAGTTCCCCCGCAAGCTCGTGAAGGCCGCGCGGCTGGACGTCGTCCTCACGGTCGCCGCCGTCTTTTTCGCCCAGCAGACCATCGCCTCCCTCTCGTCCATCCGGGAGTTCGTCGCGGGGGTGTTCGCGGGCGGGCAGCCGCTTGCCGTCATGGCCGTGGTCATCCTCGGCTCCGTGTTCCTGGGGACGGTCACGGGGCTGTATTACATCACGCTCGGCCTGTTCATCCCGCCGCTGATGGCGGGGGGCGCCGCCTCCATGGCGATGCTCTACTTCGTCTGTGTGTGGGGTTTCCTGGGGTACTTCTATTCGCCGCTGCACCTATGCCAGCTGCTGCCGCTGCGCCAGATGGGGGTCCGGCAGGCGCCGCTGTACCGCGAACACCTGCGCCTGGCGGCATGGCTCGTGCCCGCCGCGGTGCTGCTGTATTTTGTCTATTTGAAGTTGCTTGGATAGGGAAAGGATTGGGTGCGCCTAGAGACCCGCGGGCTGCGCGGGAAGGGAGACGCTGTTCCTCGCGGCCTCGGCGAACTCCTTCGGCGTGCATCCGCGCACTTCCCGGAAGCACTTGATAAAGTAGGATATGTTCTGGAACCCGCTCTCATAGCCCGCCTCGCTGACGGACATGCCCTTGAGCAGCAGTTTGCCCGCGTTGTACACGCGGATGCGCTTGATGTACTGCACGTAGTTGACGCCCGTGTTCTGCCGGAACCACTTGCAGAAATACTGCTTGCTGAAGCCCACGACCGCGGCTGCCTCCGTGAGCGAGATGGCGCTGGCGCTGTGTTCGTGCGTCCAGGAGATGAGCGCCTTCAGCTCGCTGCGGCCGGGCACGGCACGCCCGCCAACGGGCGGGATGTGGGCGGATATGGTTTCCATGATGCGCAGGATGGTGATGCAGCGCCGGAACACGCTTCCGTCGTTGTCGAACAGGTCGGCAACGAAGCCGCGCATTGCGTCCGCCTCCGGTACGACCGCCGGCGCGTCCATGACCGACAGGCCGTCCTCCTCCAGGAAGCCGGCGATGTTAACGAGGTGGGACATCGACTCCAGGGAGATCTGCAGGCAGTAGATCATGCCCTCGGTGCCCGTCACGCTGCCGCCATGGACCACCCCGGGCGGCACGACGACCACTGCGCTGCCCCGGATGGGCACCTGCTTCCCGTCCACGACGATTTCGCCCTCCACTCCGTCGTACAGCACGATTTCCAGGCTGGAGGCGTAGTGCAGCGGCACGTCGTCGCACGACAGGACGGAGCGCTTGGTGAGCCGGTAAGGCACGGCGGAGGTGAAGGGGAGGGTCTCGTTGAAATGGCGCGGCCGCAGCGTCTCGTCGCCGATGCGGTTGATGGACCAGAAGCTGGCGGGCGCCGCGACGCCCCCGCCGGGCCCCGAAACACCGGCCTTCCCTGTTTCCGCCACCTTCGCCCACCCATCCCTTCCGGCGGAAGCGCCGCCGCCAGAGGTTAATCCCGTTGCATTACGCATTAATTTTATGATTGTAATCCGCGTGGACAAATTGGATAATCAACCGACAGAAACCTGATAGCCGGCACGGACGTTACCACAAAATCATCGTACCTGCAAGGACGGGGGAGACGGGGAAGATGCGCCACAACCGGGGAATTCCATGAGAATCCTCTGGGGGGACCTGCACAACCACTGCGGCATCACGTACGGCATGGGGAGCCTGGAAAACGCGCTGGAAGTCGCGCGCAGGCACCTCGATTTCGTGAGCGTCACCCCGCACGCGTTCTGGCCGGACATCCCCCCGCGCAACCCGGACACCGACTTCATCGTGGACTTCCATGAAAAGGGGTTCGCGAAGATCGCCCAGAACTGGGACGCCGTAAAGGCCCGCATCGACGCCGCGGACGCGCCCGGCGCGTTCACGACGCTGTTCAGCTACGAGATGCATTCCGCGGCGTGGGGCGACCACCACTTCGTGTCCCCGGACAGGGGCCTGCGCATCGCGCGCCGCCCAAGCCCCGGGGAGGTCGCGGCGGAGGCTGGAGCGCGCACCCTCGCTATCCCGCACCACATCGGCTACACGCCCGGGTACCGGGGCATCAACTGGGACGGGTTCGACGGGGGGCTGAGCCCGGTGGTGGAGGTCGTGTCGAAGCACGGCTGCGCGGTGCACGAGAACGCCGGGTTTCCCTACTACCACGACATGGGGCCGCTGGACCCGCGCAATACCGCCTTCGCAGGGCTGGCCCGCGGCAAACGCTTTGGGTTCGTCGGCTCATCGGACCACCACGCAGGCTTCCCCGGCTCGTTCGGGGACGGCAAAGCGGCGGTACTGGCAGAGGAAAACACCCGCGAGGCCATCTTCGAGGCTCTGCGGGCGCGCCGCACGTACGCGGTCACCGGCAGCCGCATCCTCTGCGGGTTCACCGTGAACG
>DATHTQ010000274.1:0-9305 GCA_035463055.1 Candidatus Limnocylindria bacterium | reverse complement strand
GGACACCGCCTTCCTGCTGGAGGGCATGCCCCGCCACGCCGCGACGCACGCGGCCGGCGTCCTCATCACCGAGAAGCCGCTGACGGAGTACGTGCCCCTGCAGGTCAACGACGAGGTGGTCACGACGCAGTACGCGATGGGCAATATCGCTGAGCTGGGCCTCCTCAAGACGGACTTCCTGGGCCTGCGTACCCTGACCTGCATCCGCGACACCCTCTCGATGATGTGCGCGCAGGGCGTGTGCATGATCGACGAGGACATCCCCATAGACGACCCGGCGACCTATGAGATGCTCTCGCTCGGGGACACCGACGGGGTCTTCCAGCTGGAGAGCGCGGGCATGCGCTCGTTCGTGTCCGAGCTCAGGCCGGAGCGGTTCGAGGACATCATCGCCGCCATCTCGCTCTACCGGCCCGGCCCCATGGCCTCCATCCCGAAGTTCGTGCGCGGCAAGCACCACCCGGAGACCATCACCTACCTGGCCCCCCAGTTGGAGGACATCCTCGGGGTCACCTACGGGTGCATTGTCTACCAGGAGCAGGTCATGCAGATCGTCCGCGAGCTCGCGGGGTTCAGCTACGGCCGCAGCGACGAGATACGCCGCGCGATGAGCAAGAAGAAGAAGGACGTCATGCAGCGCGAGCGACGCAGCTTCGTCCACGGCTCGCCCAAGGAAGGCGTGCCCGGGGCGGTGGCGCGCGGCGTCAGCGAGAAGGCTGCCGAGGCCATCTACGACGAGATGACCGCGTTCGCGAGCTACGCGTTCAACAAGTCCCACGCCGCGCCCTACGCGCTGGTGTGCGTGCGCACCGCGTGGCTCAAGCGCCACTACCCGGCGGAGTACATGGCCTCGCTCATCAACTCCTACCTGGGCAGCGCCAGCGCGGTGTCCACCGTCGTCCACTAGTGCCGCCGAAGCGGCATCCCCGTGCCGCCGCCCTCCATCACCCGCTCGGGCGTGCAGTTCTCGGTCGAGGGCGAAGGGGCGGGGCGCGGCATCCGGTTCGGGCTGAGCGCCATCAAGTCCCTGGGCGAGAAGGCCGCGGGCGCCATCATCACGGAGCGCGAGGCGCGCGGCCCGTACAGGGACATCTACGATTTCTGCCACCGCATGGAAGGCGGCATGGTCAACAAGCGCGCGGTGGAGGCGCTCATCAAGGCGGGGTGCTTCGACGGCCTGGGCGCCAACCGGGTGCAGTGCATGCAGGTGTACGAAGGCATCATGGACTCCGACCAGAAGAGCCGCCGGGGCAACCACAAGGACCAGATGTCCCTGTTCGACGCCGCGCGGGACGAGGGCCACGACGGCGTGGAGCGCCGCTACCCGGACCTGCCCGAATACCCGCCCCACGCGCTGCTGGCGATGGAGAAGGAAGTCACCGGCGTGTACGTGTCCGGCCACCCGCTGGACAGCTACACCAGGGAGCTGGACGCCCTCCCCTGGTCCGCCCGCGCGCTGGAGGAACTGGCGGAGCAGGATGACCGGGGTTTGGGCGAGGACGGCAGGCGCATCGAGCTGGGCGGCCTGGTCACGCTGATCAAGCAGAAGGCGACCAAGGGGGGAGGGCTCATGGCGTTCGTGACGCTGGAGGACCTCACCGGGCAGGCCGAATGCCTGTTCTTCCCCCGCGTGTGGGAGCAGGCGCAGCCGCTGCTCAAGCCCGACGAGGCGTGGCTGTTCTCCGGCAGGCTCTCGGTCCAGGAGGACCGCCCGCCCACGCTGCTGGTGGACCGGGTGCGCCCGCTGCGCTCGGCGGAAGAAAAGCCGAAGGAAGAACCAAGGGACCCGCTTTCGCTTGCCAAGGAAGCGAGCCGCAAGTTATACTTGCACATAGACCGAAGCATGATGGGCGCAGCCGAGTCGCTGCTGAAGCGGCTCCCGGGTGATATCCCGGTGTTCATCCGACTCAGGGATGAGGAGCAGACCCTGCTCGCGCCCAGGGACTGGTGGGTGCTCGACGCGGACGACGCGCGGGCCGACCTGCTAACGATATTCGGCGCGGATCAAGTCAAGGTGGTGAAGAGGCAGCAATGGAAAGGTTGAACTTATCCGTCCCCCCGGGAGAGGAATGGAGCCTCGTGGTGCGTGCCACCATCGGGGCCATCGGCGTCACGGCGAAACTGTCGCTGGACACGATTGACGACCTGAGGAGCGCGGTGGAGGAGGCTTTCCAGCTCATTACCCACCAGGAGCGCGACGTGATCCGCGTCACGATGACCGCCCGCGTCGAGGCGCCGTTCCTCCACCTCGACCTCAGCGCCCAGCGCGCCGAAGGCTCCGCCGCCTGTGCCCTGGCGGACCCGGAAATCGCACGCCTCATCATCGGCGCCCTGGTCACCGAGGTGACCCTGGAAGGAGACCAGTGCGGCATCCACACCGTCCGAATGTCGGTCCCCATCGGAGCATTTAATGATGAACGCGGATGACATCCACAATGCCGCGATGCGCTACGCGCTGGACAAGACGGAGGAGACGCTGGACGACGCCGTCCGGGTCGCCATCCCCCTGTGCAACGCGATAGCGGCCCGGTTCGCCGGGCGCGGCATTGAGCTGGAGGACCTGCGCCAGGTCGCGGCCATGGCGCTGGTCAACGCGCTCAACGGCTTCGACCCGGGGCGCGGCCTGCGCTTCACAACCTACGTCACCCCCACCATCACCGGCACCGTGCGCAACTATATCCGCGACCGGGCCCAGATGGTCCGCACGCCCCGCGGCCTGCGCGAGCAGGGCATCCAGATGGACAAGACCCTGGAGCTGCTGACCCAGAAGCTGCACCGCGAGCCCAGCATCCCCGAAGTGGCGGAGCACCTGGGGTGGACGGTGGAGCAGGTCATCAGCGTGCACGCCTCGCGCGAGAAGTCCCAGGTGACGTCGCTGGACGCCGAGGACGAGAACGGCATGAACGTCTTCGACCACCTCGGCGAGCCGGAGCGCGGCTTCGAGAACTTCGAACTGAGGGAGGACCTGCGCAACGCGCTGATGACCCTCACGCCCGAGGAGCGCCTGCTCATCCGCCTGCGCTTTAGGGACCACCTCAGCCAGCAGGCCACCGCCAAGAAGATGAACCTCACCCAGATGCAGGTGTCGCGCATGGAGCGGCGCGTGCTGCGCGAGCTCAAGGGCGTGATGCAGGTCTCGTGACCCGGCGCCCCCTGAAGGAGCGGCTCGTCCGCGACGGCCTGTGCGCCACCGCGCGCGAGGCCGAGGCCATGGTCATGGCGGGCCTGGCGCTGGTGAACGGCGCGCCGTGCAGGCCCGGGCAAATGGCCGGGGACGCCGACGCGGTGACCCTCAAGGCGAAGCCCCCCTACGCGGGCAAGGGCGGCCTCAAGCTCGAAGGCGCGCTGCGCGCTTTCAGCCTCGACGTGAAGGACAAGGTTTGCATAGACGCCGGCGCCTCCACCGGCGGTTTCACCGACTGCCTGCTCAAGCACGGCGCGTCCCTGGTGTACGCGGTGGACGTCGGGTTTGGGCAATTGACCGGCGCGCTGCGCCAGGACAGGCGCGTGGTCAACCTGGAGCGGACCAACGTTTCCGACATGTCGCTGCTTTCCCTCTCCCCCAGGCCGGTGTTCGCGAGCTGCGACCTCAGCTATTTGTCGCTGCGGGACGCGATGCCCGCGTTCCGTGCTATACTGCGCGGGGAAGGCGAGGCCGCGGCGCTGGTCAAGCCCCTGTTCGAGGTGGAGGACAGCGAGGCCAGGCGAACCGGCGTGATTCCGGAAGCCGCCTACGCGCCGACGCTGGAGGGGCTGGTGCGCGCCCTCAACGCCCAGCCCGGTACGCGCGTCCTGGGCGTATGCCCCAGCCCGGTACGCGGCAGCGGCGGCACGGTCGAGTTTTTCCTGCACGTCGCATTCCGCCCGGACGGGTTCGCGGGCGCGCCCCCGGACCTCGGGACGGACATCAGCCGGAGCGTCCATATCGCACTGCAAGGCGCGAGCCTTGGGAAAGGCGACACCCCTTGACCAGCGTAAAGCTTCCGCCCGACAAGGAAGAGCAGAGGAAGAAACGGCTGCTGGGCATCTTCGTGCTCGCCTTCATCATCCTCACCCTGATTGGCCTGACCATCCTGGTCGGCGGCCCGCTGCTGGAGGCGGTGCGCCGCGGATACAGCTTCCGGATGTGGCTGCGGCAGCGCGGGTTCCTCAAGTACCCCATCATGGTCGGCATCGTCGCGCTGCAGGTGGTCATCGCGTTCATCCCGGGCGAGCCCATCGAGTTCGCCGCCGGCTACATGTTCGGCGCGCCCATGGGCAGCCTGCTGTGCATCATCGGGTTCACGCTGGGCAGCCTGCTGGTGGTGGTGGTGGTCCGCAAGTTCGGGATGAAGCTGCTGCGCCTCATCTTTTCCGACCGCGACATCGACCACCTGCAGCTTTTCCGCAACCCCAAGACGCGGGACTTCACCATCTTCATGCTGTTCCTCATCCCCGGCACCCCCAAGGACGTGCTGACGTACCTGGCGGGCATCCTGCCCCTGCACCTCGGCAAGTTCCTGCTCATCTCCGGCGTGGCGCGGCTCCCCTCGCTGCTGACCTCGACGCTGGCGGGCACCTGGGCGGGGCAGGACCGGATGACGATGACGCTGGTCATCTACGCCGCGACGGTCGCCCTCACGGTGCCCGTCGTGCTGATCTACAGGAAGTGGGAAAAGCGGCAGAGGGCGGATGCCGCGCAGGCGGACACGGCAGCGAAGATAAAGGATGCGAACGATGTTCAGGCAGGATGACCAGGCGCAGGTGTTCGGGGTCACGCCGGTGGAGAACCTGTTCCTCACCGAGTATCTCCCCTATGCCGACGGCGACCAGGTCAAGGTATACCTCATGGGCCTCTACCACAGCCGCTCCGGCGGGCGGGAGTTCGGCGTGGCGGATCTGGCGCGCGAGCTGAACATGGAGGAGGACCAGGTGCAGGCGGCCCTGCGCTACTGGGAGCGGCGCCGCCTTGTGGAGCGCGTGGGCGACAAGCCCCCCGCGTTCGTCTTCCACCACCTGGGCCAGCGCATGCTGACCGGGCAGGACGGCATCGCGCTGGAGCGCGCCTACGTGGAGTTCTCCGAGGCCGCCTACGCCCAGTTCGCGGAGCGGCGCAAGCTGCGCCCCAGCGACGTGGCGATGGCATACGAATGGGTGACGGAGCTGGGCCTCAGCCCCGAGATCGTGCTGATGCTGCTCAACCACATGGCGGAGACCAGGGGCGTGCACTTCTCCTTCAAGAGCGCGCAGACCTTGGCGGTCATGATGAAGGAGGACGGGGTGTCCACCCCGGAGCAGGCGGAGAACTACTTAAGCCACAGCAAGCGGACGCACGCGGGCGCCAAGGCGGTCCTCGCGCAGTTCAACCTTCGCCGCCTGCCGACCGAGCCGGAGCTGGCGATGTACCGCAAGTGGACCGAGGAGTGGGGGTTTGACGACGCGGCGGTCATCAAGGCCACCGAGCAGACCGTGAGCGCCAACAACCCCTCGTTCTCCTACCTCAACGGCATCCTGGAGCGCCTGCGCGCCAAGGGCACGACGTCCCGCAAGGTCGAGCGCGTGCTGCGCGAGGAGAACGAGGACGCGGCGCAGGTACGCGCCGTGCTGGACGCGCTGGGCGTCCGGGCAAGCCCATACACCGCGCTGCCGGCCTACGTGGCCCTGCGCGAGCGGTATTCCCCCGCCCTCATCCTGCTCGCCGCGCGTGCGGTGCGCGCGCACGGGGGGTCGTTTGAGCACCTGGAGCCGCGGCTCGCCGCCTGGGCCGACGCGGGGCTGGACACCGAGGACAAGGTCAAGCGGCGCCTGCAGGAGCTCAAGGCCTACGAGGCCGTGACTCTGCGGCTGTACGACCGCATGGGCCTGCGCGAGGTGCCGGGCGAGCGGGAGCTGTCGCTGGTGCGGCGCTGGAAGACCGAGGGCTTCAGCGAGGAAACGCTGATGCTCGCCGCGGACGAGGCCAGGGGCAGCCGCAGGAAGCTGGCCTATATGGAGAAGGTGCTGGAGTCCTGGAAGAAGAACGGCGTCTTCACCCCCGAAGCGGCCCGCGCGCGCCAGGACGCGCCTGCGCCCGCGAAGCCGGGCCGCAAGCCGGGATTCCGGGACTACGACCAGGGCGGCGCGCCGGAGGACCATCCGGCCGGGCCTGACCTTCTCAAGGAGGCGCGTGAACGCAATGGCAAATGAACCGCTCCTGCGGGCGCTGGAGGAATGCCGAGCCAGGCAGTGGGCCAACCAGGCCGAGGAGCGCCGCCGCATGGCGCTGGCCACGTCCAAAAACCCCCGAATCGGCGAGTTGGACGCGATGCGGCGCGAGGACATCCTCGACGGACTGCGCCGCGCGATGGACGGCGTCAAGCCGGAGGGCATCGTGGAGCGCACGCGCGCGCGCAACGCGGAGATCGCCCAGCTGCTCAAGGAGTCCGGCTTTCCCGGGGACTTCCTGGACCCTGTCTACCAATGCCGCGCCTGCCGCGACACCGGGTACACCGGGGAGAGCCGCAAGGCGCTGTGCGCGTGCGTGCGTGCGCGGGAGCTGGAACTCATCAGCGGCGAGGAGGAATCGCCCGACAGCCCGTGCTTCGAGAACTTCGACATCTGCGTGTTCCCGGACACGGTCCTTGACCGCGAGGGCACCACGCAGCGCATGCTGATGGGCGCCATCCGCGCCCGGTGCGAGCAGTTTTCCAACCTCGTGCCCAAGGCGCAGCTCAACCTCCTGCTCTACGGCCCCAGCGGCCTGGGCAAGACGTACCTGCTCAAGTGCATCAAGCGCCGCGCCTCCCAGCGCGGGGTGGAGACGATGTCGCTTAGCGCAAACACGCTGCTCAACCTCATCCGCCAGGCTTATTTCGCACGCGAGGAAGAGGTCAGCCAGCCGTACTACGACGTGCCGCTGCTGCTCATCGACGACCTGGGCACCGAGCCGATGTGGGAGAACATCACGCTGGAGCAGCTCTTCGCGCTCATCGAGTACCGCATGGACCACAGGAAGACGACCGTGTTCTCGACCAACCTCACGCCCGACAACATCCGCGAGCGGTACACCCGGCGCATCCACTCGCGCCTCATGGACCGGAACCTCAGCCTCGTGCTGCAGTTCCAGGGGCAGGACGTGCGGCTCATCCCGAGGGCAAACGGCAAGGCCGTGCGCGACGCCTGAAAGCCACATCAATACGTCAAGGTCAATAAAGCTTGAGCCGGGCGCATCGTTCGCCCGGCTCTTTCCATAACGTCATTCGACCTGTTGGCTTGAGGATAGGCGGCTACTCCGCCCCGTCTTCCGCTTCGTCCGCGCCTTCCCCCGCGCCCATGCGCATGAGTTCCTCCTTGCGCTCCATCATCTCCCCGACACGGGCGATGTAGTGCGCGATATCCTTGACGTTGGGCGCGCGGACGATGCGATTCCTGCCGGGCCACACGCGCCGGGAAATCGCGCCCGCTCCCGCGGCCAGCACGGTCACGGCGTCCTCCATCATGTCCACGTTGTACAGGCACTCGTGCCCCGGCATGGCGTAGCCCACGTTCTCCTGGTTCCCCGCCATGTGCTTCTGGCGGTACAGGTAGTAGGGCGCGTATCCCCGCGCCGCGGTCTCCGCCCGCGCGGCGTCCACCATATTCTGGGCAGCGGCCCCGTCGGGAAGGGCGTCGCCCAGGCGGTGCATGTCGCTGGAGCGCTTGACGCACAGCGCGTGCACGGTGACGGACTCCGGCGACAGGTCCAGCACGCGGGAGAGCGAACGTCTAAACGTTTCCTCATCCTCCCCGGGCAGCCCCGCGATGAGGTCCATGTTGACGTGCGTGAACCCGGCGGCGCGCGCCATCGCGTAGGCCTCCTCCGTCTGCGCCGCGGTGTGGGCGCGGCCGATGCGCGAAAGGGTGGCGTCGTCCATCGTCTGCGGGTTGACGCACAGGCGCCCCGCGCCCTCGTCCCGCAGCATCCGCAGCATGGGCATGTCCAGGGTGTCCGGCCTGCCCGCCTCGACGGTCACCTCCCGCGACTGCGCGGTCAGGGGCCGCGCGGCCTCCAGCACCCGCCGCAGCCTGCGCTCCCCCAGCGCGGTTGGTGTGCCTCCGCCGAAATACACCGCCCGCGCGCGCAGCCCGAGGCCCTGCGCCAGCGCGGCGGTCCCCGCGACCTCGCCGCACAGCGCGTCCGTATAGGCGTCCAGCAGCGCCCCGTCCCGCGTGACGCGGCTGACGAAGCTGCAGTACCGGCACCGGCTCACGCAGAACGGCACGCCCACGTAGACGGAGAACTCGTCCTCCCTTGGCGCGGGCAGCGTGGCCTGGCGAAGGATCACTTCCTCCAGCAGGCCCGCCTTGCCGGGCGTCAGGTCGAACAGGTCACGCACCTGTGCGACGGCGTCCGTAAGGGGGTGCCCCGCTTCCATGCGCTCGTACACCAGGCGCGTCGGGCGAACCCCCGTCAGCGACCCCCATGCCGGCTGTACGCCCGTGGCCGCCTTGAGCGCGTGGTAGAGAGCTAGCTTATGCGCGCGCTTGCGCAGGCGCTTCTTTTCAAGCGGCGTACCGGACGGCTCGACGGGCAACGCATGCATCGCGGCAAACGCACCTGATAGCGCTGCCTCCGCGACCGTGCCGCCAATCGAATCTTTTTCCGTTATTTCGATGAAAAGGCCCGGCTCCCCTTCCCCCTCCACGAGACTTGCATTTGGAAGGAAGATATGGGCCACGTCCACCAGTTCCTTGATGAAGCCGGGCTCAGGTGCGATGACGCGGATGGTCACTGGATGACGCTGCCCGGCCCGTGGCCCGGATAGAAGCGCAGGCCGTGCAGGGTGAGCAGGCGGCGCAGCGACGCGCGCATCTGCTCCGGGCTTCCCCCGGGCAGGTCGGTGCGGCCGTAGTCGCCGGGAAACAGCGTGTCCCCCGTGAACAGGACGCCGCCCACGCGGTAGCACACGCTGCCCCGGGTGTGGCCTGGCGTGTGCAGCACCTGGATTTCCATCCCCGCCACGCGCAGAATGTCGCCGTCCTTCACGAAATTGGTGGCCTCGGGCCGCTTTCCCTTGTCCAGCACCATGTCGCCGAAGCTGTAATGGCTGTCCGTCAGCATCACCTTATCCAGGTGGTGGATGTGGATGGGCGTGCCCGCGAACGCGTGCAGCGCGCCCGTGTGGTCAAAGTGGCCGTGGGTCAGCAGCACCGCCGCGGCCGTCCTCTTCCCCAAGGCCTTCAGGATCTTGGCGGAGTCGTCGCCCGGGTCGATGACGACCGCATCGCCCCTGTCCTCCTCGAACAAGATGTAGCAGTTCGTCTCCAGCCCGCCGACCGTGACGGTGGTGAATTTCATCGCTTCCCCT
>DATHTQ010000273.1:0-4808 GCA_035463055.1 Candidatus Limnocylindria bacterium | reverse complement strand
GGAGGCAAACTCGAACATGCCCTCCGTGAGGCCGCTGCCCGTCGTGAGCGTCACCGCCAGTGACCCCAGCACGAACAGGCCCAGGTAAAACATCACGAACCCGGTCGTGTCGGAGGCGACGGAAGCATCGATGGGCGACTTGCCCTGCGGCTTGACGTAATGCAGCGACTGCACCTTGCGGGAAGGGTAGAACCGCTTGCGCACGTTCATGAGGGTCAGGCGCAGCATGACGTACACGCGCGCCAGCTTGATGCCTCCGGCCGTGGAGCCGAACCCGCCCCCCACGAGCATCAGGAAGATGAGGATGCCGACCGCGGCGGGCGGCCACGCGGCGTAGCTGGGGGTCGTGGAATAGCCCGTGGTGGACAGCGCGGACACGACGTCGAACACCGCGCCGCGCAGCCACGCGCCGCCGCCCGGCCCGGAGGCCCCGGCCAGCGTGAGCGCCGTCAGGGGGATGGTCACGGCCAGCAGCAGGAACATGAACCGAACCTCGCTGATGTGGGCGGCCTGGCGCCACTTCCCCTTCACCAGCAGCAGCAGGACCGCGAAGTTCGTCGTCCCCACGAGCATCAGCGCGATGGTGACGGCCTCGACCGCGGCGCTGCGGAACTCGCCGATGCTGTTGAGCCTCGTGGAGAAGCCGCCGGTGGAGAGCGCGCACATCGCGTGCAGCACCGCGTCGAACAGGCCCATCCCCGCCAGGAACAGCCCCGCGGTGCCCACGGCCAGGAAGCCGCTGTACATGAGGAAGATCGTCTGGGCGGTCTTCCTCAGGTTCGGCATCAGCTTGTCCGGATGCCCCTCGGCGTTGTACAGGTTCATGGACTGCTTGCCGGACACCAGCATGACCATCATCAGCACGAAGCCCAGGCCGCCGCAAAACTGCATGAAGCTGCGGTGGAACAGGAAGATCCTTGGCGTTTCCGCCACGTTGATGACCGAGAGGCCGGTCGTGGTCCAGCCGCTCACTGACTCGAACAGCGACTGGACGGGGGAGAGCGGGGTCCCCAGCATGAAGGGGACCGAGCCCGCGATGATGCCCCATGTCCATGCGAACAGCACCGTCATGCTGCTGCGCTGCATCATCGCGTACCATGCCGTCGACCCGTCGTCGTCCTTCCGCCTGGACAGGCACATCAGGACCCCAAGGGCGACGGAGCCCGCCGCGGGCAGCGCGAACGCCCCTGCGTATGCGGCGCTTGCCGGGTCGAACGGGATGACGATGAGCGGGGCGGCCACCAGGAGCCCGATGACCGCCATGAACTTGCCGTAGGTGGAACAATCCGCCAGCCTGCGTCCCATGTATCCTTACCGCCCCGCCAGTTCCCGGATGGCTTGGACTTCCTGGCCGCCGCCGGAAATCACGACCAGCGTGTCCCCCGCCAGGATGCGCGTGTCCCCGCGCGGGATGATGGTCTTCTCGCCGCGCAGGACGCAGCCGATGATGACCTCCGGGGGCAGCGCGACCTCCCACAGCTTCTTCCCGGCCACGGGGGAGGCGCCCGTGACAGGGACCTCGGCAATCTGCACGCGCCCCTCGCCAAGGGGGATGACGTTGGCCATCTCGTCGACGAACGCCTGCTGCTCGATGATGCCCGCCACGGCGGACACCGCGCAGACGACGCTGTCCACCCCCATGCGGTAAAAGAAGTCGGTCTTGCGGGGGTCCATGAGCAGGGACACCGCCTTGCGCACCCCGAACCGCTTCTTGCACAGCTCGCACGCCACCAGGTTGTCCTCGTCCTTGGAGGTCAGGGCGATCACGATGTCGGCGTTCCCCGCCTCCGCGTCCTCCAGGACGTAGGGCTTGGTGCCGTCCCCCTGGACGACGGACAGCCCGTCGATCTCCGACAGCTTCACGCACTCGTCGTACGAGTCGTTGACCGCGGTGACCTGGTACCCCCTTTTGAGCAGCGAGAGCGCGAGGGCCTGCGCCTTGCTCCTGCCCCCGACAAGCAGCACGGACTTCTTCACGGCCATATTTCCTTTATATCGGTCCCTTACGCGGTGACCGGTGTCTTCGCAGGCTCCGCCGCGCGCAGCCCGCCCATGACCCTTTGGATCTCCATGACCGACAGGAGGGACGGGCAGACGGAGTGGATGCCCAGCTCGTGGTACACGAACTCGCGGTCCGAGTCATACAGGCGGGCGATGACGTGCGTCGCCTTGTACACCTCACGCGCGAGCTGCGCGACCATGATGTTCGTGTTGTCGTTGTCCGTCACCACGATGACGGCCTGCGCCTCGGACACCTTCGCGTCACGCAGCGCGTCCAGGTCGGTGCCGTCCCCGGTCACGGTCAGCCCGCCGAAGGACGGCGACAGCTTGCGGAACGCGCCCTTGTCCTTGTCCATGACCAGGACGTCCCCTCCCGCGTCGGATATCGCGTTCGCGACGCTCGCGCCCAGCCTGCCGCACCCGATGATGACCGTTAGGCCCGACTTGGCCCGCGCCGGCAAAATCCCCATTCTCTTCTCTCCCATGTCAGTCCGCGGCGGCGTTTCCCGCCCGCACGCCCCAGCCCCGCGGCCCCTGCCCGGGGCAGTCGCTCTCGTCGTAGGCGTACCTGCCGCGCGAGAAGAACGTCCCGAAGCTGTCGAGGTTCCACCGCGCGGGCATATACGTCGGGTCCAGGGCCCAGGCCGCGCGGAAGTGCTTCATCGCGGCAGGGTGGTTCCCCTCCTGCTCCAGCAGGATGCCGATCAGGTTGTGCGGATGGGGCGCGTGCGGGTGCTGCTGCATGGCGGAATAGATCAGCCGCCTGCACTCGCCGCCGCCGTCCCTTCCGTTTTCCCGGACGTAAGCGCAAAGCTCCCGCAGCCCCATCCCGGTCCTCGTCATTTCCCCCACAGTCATGCGGCGACTCCTTTCACGGTGTCCGGACTTCCTCCGCGGGGGGATCATACTCCGCTTCGCGTGAGCGCGGCGTGAGAAGCGCGGCGCGGGTGTGAGGATCGTGTGAGAAAAACGCCCCGGCGCAGGCCGGGGCGTTCGAAGGAAAGGCCGCCGTTTATTCGTCGACGAGCCTGTAACCCACGCCGATCTCGGTAAGGATATAGCGCGGCTTGGCCGGGTTGCGCTCCACCTTGCGCCGCAGGCCCGCCATCAGCGCGCGCAGCGCCTGCGTGTCCGTCCCGTACCCGGGCCCGTACACCTCGCGGAGGATGAGCTGGGTGGTCAGCACCTTGCCGGCGTTGCGGAACAGCAGCGCCAGCAGGCTGTATTCCAGCGGGGTCAGGTGCACCTCCTCGCCGCCCAGGTAGGCCAGCCGCTTCTCGAAGTCGATCCTGAGATCCCCGATGGACTGGACCGCCTGCGCCCGCGCCGCCTCGCTTTTCAGGGAGTGGCGCAGGGCGACGCGGATGCGCGCGAGGAGCTCCGCCGCGGAGAAGGGCTTGGTCAGGTAGTCGTCCGCGCCGCCGTCCAGCGCCGCCACCTTGTCCCTCTCCTGGTCGCGCGCGGACACGACGATGACGGGCACCTCGGACCACTCGCGCACCTTGCGCACGACGTCCATCCCGTCGAAGTCCGGCAGCCCCAGGTCCAGCAGCACCAGGTCGAACTGCCCCGCCACCAGCTGCGACAGCGCGTCCTGCGCCGCGCCCGCCGTGGCGTACTGGTACCCCTCCCGCCGCAGCGCGTACCGGATGAAGCTGCTGATCTGCGCGTCGTCCTCCACGATGAGGATCCTGACGCCCGCGTTAGTCATGCGCCTTGTCCTCCAGGGGGAGGGTGAACACGAACTCCGCGCCCTCGCCGCCCTCCCCGGCGCGCGCGGCGATGGTCCCGCCGTGCGCGCGGACGATGGTCTCGCAGATGGCCAGCCCGAGGCCAACCCCTCTCCGGGCGTCCGGCTCCTTCCCGCGGGTCGTGTAGAAGGTCTCGAAGATGCGGGGCAGGTCGGCCGGGTCGATGCCGGGGCCCCGGTTCGCGACGGTGAACACGGCGGTCCCCTTCTCCCGGTCCTCCCGGACGGAGACCTTGATCTCCTTTCCCGGGGGCGTGTGCTTGACCGAGTTGTCCAGCAGGTTGACCAGCACCTGCTCGATGAGCTTGGCGTCCATGGGGACCAGCAGCACCTCCTCCGGCGCCGCCACGGAAATCTCGTGCCCCGGCGCGCGCTTGCCGATGGCGTTGACCGCCACGCCGATGACCTCCTCCACGGCTTCCGTCTGCTTGTTCAGGACGATCTTCCCATCCCTCAGCCGCGTGAGGCTGAGGATGTTCTCCACCAGCGAGTGCAGCCACCCGGCGTCCTTGTAGATCTCCGCCGCCAGCCTGTATCGCTGGTCCCCGGGCTCCAACGTCCCCATGAGCATCTCGCCGGTCCCCATGATGCTGGCCAGCGGCGTGCGCAGGTCGTGCGAGATGGCCCGCAGCAGGTTCGCGCGGTAGCGTTCCTGCAGGATATCCTCGCGCGACCTGCGCTGCTCCTGGGCGCTGCGGTACCTGTCCATCGCCAGCGCGGTGCTCTCGATCATCGAGCGCAGCAGCCGCAGCTGGGCGGCGTTCATCTTCTCCGCCGTCGCCGAGGGGATGCGCATCACGCCCAGGACGGCCTCGCGGCCGTAGATGGGCCAGTCGTGGAACTCCGGCCCCGCGTCGAACCCGGTACGCAGGCTTTCGAAGCGGTGCTTGAGGGCGGCGCCGTCCGCGACCTCGCGGCGCACCTGCTCCCCGGGGCCGCGCTGCTGGACGAAGCTGCCCTCGGGCTCCCCGTCCTCCCCGAAGCACAGGCACGCGGCGCGGCAGCCCAGGACCTCGCTGATGGTGCGGACCGCGATGCTGGCGATGTCCGGGATGTC
>DATHTQ010000272.1:0-36505 GCA_035463055.1 Candidatus Limnocylindria bacterium | reverse complement strand
AGGCCGCCGCTGTACGATGCGCCCTTGAGCGTCGCCCACGGGATCTCCGCCCCGTTGGCCTCGGCCTTGAGCTGCAGCGTGACCGCGGTGCGCAGGCCGTCCTGGTCGTTGTTGTCGTCCCACATCTTGCTGACGACCCGGAAGGTCGTCTCCGGCGTGCGGGAGTTCGTCACGGTCAGCGTCTGCTGGTCGAAGGACGCCGTGTACCCGGCGGGAACCGACGGCTCCGCGACGGTGTAGGTGACCGGGTCTCCCAGGTAATGGACCGGGAGGTCCGTGAAGTGGAAGGACAGCGGGGCGTTCGGGCCGAGGGTGACCAGCCCGTCGTCGTCCATGAGGCCGCCGCTGTACGATGCGCCCTTGAGCGTCGCCCACGGGATCTCCGCCCCGTTGGCCTCGGCCTTGAGCTGCAGCGTGACCGCGGTGCGCAGGCCGTCCTGGTCATTGTTGTCGTCCCAGACCTTCGTGACCGTCCTGCGGGTCACTTCCGGCGTGCGGGAGTTCGTTACGGTCAGCGTCTGCTGGTTGAAGGATGCCGTGTATCCGGCGGGCACTACGGGTTCATCCACGGTGTAGGACACCGGGAAGCCCAGGTAGTTGACCGGGAGGCTGGTGAAGTCGAAGGACAGCGGCGCGCCGGGTCCGAGGGTGACCAGCCCGTCCGCGTCCATGAGGCCGCCGCTGGCGGAAGCCGCCTTCAGCGCCGCCCACGGCACCTCGTTCCCGTTCGCCGTGGCGGTGAGCTTGAGGGTGACCGCAACGCGCAGCCCGTCCTGGTCGTCGTTGTCGTTCCACACCTTCGTGACGGTGCGGGAGGTGGTCTGGGGCGCCAGGGTGTTCGTCAGGTTGACGGTATAGGCGTTGGCGGCGTAGCTCATCACCGGCTGGGTGATGGGCGTGAGGACGTAGGGCGACGGGTCGCTTTCCCCGATGGTGTAGGCGGCCAGCACGCCCGCCTCGAACTTGGGCAGGTTCGTGAAGGAGTACGTCCACGGCGCGGTCTCGCCGCTGCCGTCCGCCACGCCGTCCAGCACGATGCTGCTATGGAGCGCGCCGTTCCTGAACAGCCGGACGGTGATGGAAGCGGGCCGCAGCCCGTCCTGGTTGTTGTTGTCCGCCCAGGCCTTCGTGCCGCCGATGGAGATGAGGCCCGTCAGGGCGTTGGTGAAGTTCCGGCCGTTGTCCGCGGTCTTTGCGTATCCCGCGGGAACGGTCTCCTCCACGGTGTAGGCGATTTCCACGCCATTCAGGTACTTCGGCAGGTTCGCGTACTGGTACGTCCACGGGTTGCCCGTCTTGTCCCACACGGGGGCGGGCTGCGGGTTGAGCGCGGCGCCGTTTGCCTTGAGGACAAGCGTCAGGTTCGCGGGCCGCGTGCCGTAGGCGTTGTCGTTGTCCAGCCAGGTCTTGGAGCCGGAGACGGTCACCAGGGCGACGCCCTGGATGGTGACGCTGTCGGCTACCGGGGTCGTCTGGTCGCTGTCCCCGGTCGCCTGGTTGTAGATGGAGCCGTTCGCCAGGTCCTGGGCCGTCACCGTGTAGGTGTAGGTGTAGGTCCAGGTCTCGCCGGGCTCGAACTGCCCCGCGGTGATGCCGCCGGACTCCACCGGCGAGCCCAGCGTGACGGCGGGGGCCAGGGAATCCGCCAGCGTGACGCCGGTCAGCACCTGGTTGCCGTTGTTCCTGAGCACGACGGTGTAGGTGATGACCTCGCCCACCGCGGCGTAGGACGCCTTGTTCGCGGTCTTGTCGATGGACATCGCCGCGTTGTACGCGACGCCGATGATCCAGTGCCCCTTGCCCTGGGTGGTATGGACGGTGATGGAGTATGAGCCGTCCAGCACCAGGCTTGCCGCCGGGACGCGCCAGATCTCCCAGTGGTTGTTGGCTCCCTTGGCGTTGGGGTCGTATGGGAGGCCGTTGACCGTGATCAGGGTGTTCTGGGAAATGTCATGCACGAACTGGCCGGTCACGCCGTCCACCTGCAGCAGCGTGACGTTGTTGCCGGTGTTCTGCGCGATGGCGAGATACAGGTACGTGACCCCCCCGTCGGTGTACAGCCATACGTGCCTCGGGCCGGTGAGCTCGTTGTTGGACGCGGTGAACAGGTCGGTCGCGTCCACGTCGCCGTCCGTCGGGTACACCCCGGGCGTCAGCGCGAAGTTGGAGATGATGGTGTATTCCACGAACCCTTGCGTGAGCGCCGGGGCGGGCAGGGCCGTCGCGAACATCAGGATGGCCAGCAGGGCCGCGATCCGCTGCATAAAGGTCTTCTTCATCGTGTTCCTCCCGTTCTGGATTGGTTCAGGCAATGTCCTTCAGCGTTTGTCGCGGTCATTGGCCGTCGGTATGGGCAGCGGGCACCCGGACGCGGGCGATGAGCCTCCAGGCCGCCCACTCCGTCGCTTCGTCCACCGTAAAGGTGTAGGTGAGGCCATCCGCGCCGGAAATGTCCGTCCAGTCGTTGTTGACGGAGCGGTCGCGGTTCATGGATGCGCGCTGCCAGACGAGGCTGTAGTCGTACTCCAGGCCCTCAAAGCCCACGAGCAGGCCGCGCATGGTCAGCACGTCGCCGTAATGCACTTTCTCGGGTTCGTTGGTGAACCATATGCGGATGCCCAGGCTGTCCGGGTCGAACACGGGCCGGTTCACGACCACGTTGGCCTTGTCCACGTAGCCCACCAGGCCGTTGTACTCCACGCGCGCCCAGGCGGCGTCCTCGCCCAGCACCCGGACGTACGCGCCCGGGTCGATGACCGCGAGGACCGCGGAGGCCGGGTCGGGCGCGGCGCGCAGCTCGATGCGCGTGGAGCCGATGGAGAGGGACCCGGCGGGGACGATGTACGCGAACGTCTCCTCGGGCGCCAGGATGATTTCCGGGTCGTCCGGGACGGGGGTCACGGCCGGCGCGCCGGGGACGGGTATTTCGGCGGGCGCGTCTGTGGCGTCGGGAATGGGCGTCTCCTCCGGCGCGTCGGGGATGGGCTCCTCTTCCGGGGCGTCAGTGGCGTCCGGGATGGGGATTTCGTCCGGCCCCGCCGTGCCGATGGGGACCAGCGGGCCGCCGGCTTCCAGCTCTTCCGGGGTGATCCCGATGAACGGGTCCTCCCCGGTGGGCTCCTCCGCCTCGGGCTCGTCCGGGATGAACGGGTCGTCCGCCTCGTCGCGCTCATCCTCATCGGGGAGGAAAGCGTCCGCGGGTTCCTCTTCGGGGATGGCGTCCTCTTCCGGTGCGGGTGCCGGTTCCTCTCCTGCGGGCGGCTGCGCGGCGGGCTCCCCGGCGGGGGGCGCTGCAGGCTCCCCTGCGGGCGGCTGCGCCGCGGGCTCTTCCCGGGGTGCGGATTCCTGCGCGGGCTCTTCGATGGGTTCCTCGGCAGGAGGGGCTTCCGGCTCCCCGGCGGGCGGCTGCGCCGCTGGCTCTTCTTCCAGGGCGGCCTGTTCCGTGTCCCCGTCCTCGCCTTCGCCTAAGGGAATGGACGACTCGATTTCTATTGCGGGGTCCAATGCGTCCTGCGCGCCCACCGCGCCCAGCGCGGTCAGCGTCATCGCGGCGGCGACCAGGATGGCCAGGTATTTCCGTTTCATGATTTCCTCCTGCCGGTCAATACGTCTCAGCGTGTGTCGTATACGAGCCAGGCCAACGTCGTTCAACCTTTGTATTTGCCATCAGCAAACAAGCCGGCGAAAAACCAGTTTTCTTCCGGTGTCCCTGATGGCCGTTTTCGGTATCGCTCCTCGCCTTCCGGGGCCTGGCGCCCTGCACAATCCCGGGCGCCGGGGGAACCCTTGCGGCTGCGGATGGTACCGTTCCCTGGCGTGCGCGGCTTCCTTGTACCGGGTGAGCCTTTTCCCGCGCCGCCGGTCGTGTCAGGTGCAGTGCTTCGTCGTTGCCTTGTGGCGGATGCCTGTGTGTCCTTGCCCCGCCGCCCCGGGGTACAAAATCGTTCCGAACCCGGACCTGGTATTCGCGTCCCGGTGTGACCCGGACCACTTTACACCGCTATATATACCCACTAAACATATATGAAATATATTAATTAAATCAACATATTTTTGCGAATTTAGCTGCACAAAATGATGAGAAAAATGCAATTCAAACGAATAAGTGTAATTCGCAACATACCGTTTGATGTTCCCCTGGCGCGCAGCCCTCTTCGGCGTGTGCCGGGGCAATGGCATGCAGAATCCGCAGGCAGCCGGGAAGCGTGCACCCGGCGCGCAGCGAAGGGGGGTTGGCGGACCCTTCGCTTCTTGCGCATGCCTTCCGCTTGGCTTATGCGACGGGTTGCGGATACACGGACGATGACGACGCATATGGGCTGAGGCTGTGGGGACAATGTATGTGACGCGTATGGATGCGGCAGTACGAGCGAGGCGCGTGCTGCGAATAGGCTGGGGCTTTGGGTACGGGGCTTATGATGTGCCGCGTCTTCCCGCATGGCGCACGGCCGTGCTCCCGCGCAGGGCAGTTGCTCCCCGCCGCGCTTGCGGGCACAGCCGCTCTGCAAAAAAGGTTGAACCGCGCCTGGCAATCGGATACCCTGCCTGAAGTACCCCACGGGAACCCCGGCGGGCTGTTCCGCCGCCGTGTTGCGGGTATGTTATCTGGCGAAAGACGGGTGATAAAAATGCTGACGATTGCGGTGTTCGGGGATTCGCTGGGCCGCGGGGTCTTCTTCGACGAGGGCCGGGGGCGCTACGCGATCCTGAAGGACGGGTTTGACAGGCTGATGGAGGGAAGCGGCGTGGCGAGGTTCATCAACCGCTCGCGTTTCGGCGCGACGGCGGCGGAGGGCCTCGCGGCGTTCGAGGAGGACCCGCCGCTGGACGCGGACGCCGTGGCGATCGAGTTCGGCGGGAACGACTGCACGCCGGACTGGAAGGCCGCGTCGGAGGACCCGTTGACGCTCCACCCCGCCAGGGTCGGCCTGGAGGAGTTCGAGCGCACCCTGTCCCGGTTCGTGGGCCGGGTCCGCGACCTGGGAAAGGTGCCCGTGCTGGTCACGCCCGTGCCCCTGGTGTCGGAGCGCTTCGTGCCCTGGATCTCCCGGGGGCTGGACGCCGGGGCCATCCTGCGCTTCCTGGGCGACGTCCACCGCGTCTATAGGTGGCACGAGCAGTACGCGCTCGCGATCCACAAGGTCGCCCGCCTCACGCGCTGCAACCTCTTCGACCTGCGCGCGTGGTTCCTTAAGGAGCGGGAACTGGGCAGCCTGTACTGCGTCGACGGCATGCACCCCAACGGGGAGGGCCACCGCGTCATCGCCCATGCCGCCGCCAGCGACCTGCCCCTGCTGCCCGCCGGCCCGTCAGTGGTTTCCTGACCCTTCTCGTCCCAAGGCAAGGCTGTCCGGACGTGCATATTCCATAGCCGCCTGTCCCTGGTGTACACTGGGACAGGCGTCTTTCCATGGAATGGCAAAAAGATGAAGGCTCCCCCGGCGCGGACAGGTTCTACTTTAGTAATGTATGGGGTGATGACGTATGGGCATTCTCGTATTCGGCAGTTTCGTGGTGGACCTGACCAGCCGCTGCGCGGGGCTTCCGGTGCCCGGCCAGACGCTCATCGGCAGCACCTTCGTCATGGGCCCGGGCGGCAAGGGAAGCAACCAGGCGGTCGCCGCGCACCGCGCCGGGGCGGACGTGCGGCTGGTGACCCGCATCGGCGGCGACGTGTTCGCGCGGGTCGCGACGGATTTCTATGAGAAGGAAGGGATGGACACGGGCCGCATCATCAGGGACGGCTCCGTCCATACCGGGACCGCGCTGATCATGGTGGACGAAGCCAGCGCGCAGAACATGATCGTCGTGACGCCCGGCGCGTGCGCGCATTTCACGCCTCAGGACGTGGAGGGGTGCCGGGACCTGCTGGAGGGCGCGGGCATCCTGCTCACGCAGCTGGAGATCAACTTCGACGCGCTGCACGAGGCCATCCGCATCGCGCACCGGGCGGGCGTGCGGGTCGTGCTCAACCCCGCGCCGGCCGCGCCGGTGCCGGACGATGTCCTAGTCCTGGTGGACGTGGTCACCCCCAACGAGACGGAGGCCGAGGCGCTCACCGGCGTGCGCGTGCGGGACGAGGACAGCGCGCGCCGCGCCGCCCGGTTCTTCCTGGAACGGGGCGTGAAGCACGTCGTCATCACGCTGGGGGAGATGGGCGTATACGGCCACGACGGCACGCGGGACCTGCTGCTTCCCCGCATCCCCGTCAAGGCGGTAGACACGACCGGCGCGGGCGACGCGTTCAGCGGCGCGTTCGTCACCGCGCTGGACGAGGGAAAGGACCTGTTCGGCGCGATGCGCTTCGGCAACGCGGCGGCGGCGCTGTCCGTCACCCGCCCGGGCACCGCGCCGTCGATGCCGTACCGGGAGGAGATCGACCGGCTGTACCGGGAGAATTACCCCGATTAGCCTTCCTGCTCCTGCGCCTATACCCCGAAACCGGACTTGACAGCGCTCTTTCCATTATAGAATATAGGCTTGCGCTGTACGCCGCCGTCATACGCAAAGACGCGCGCCAGCGCGTCCGGAAAGAGGAGTGCATTCATGCAAAGGATTGGCCGGGTTGTCAAGGCAGATCAATTCGGCATGACGGTCCGCATGGAACGTACTGCCGCCTGCCGGGGCTGCGGCGCCTGCGGAAGGGATATCAGGCCGGAGGTCCTGTTTGCACGCGGCACGGCAAAAACAGGCGATGTGGTACGGCTGGAACTCGACGGCGGGCGTTCAGCAAAACCTTGCCTGCTGGTATATCCGCTATATACACTTGGCCTTATGGCAGGAGTGATCATCGCCAACCGGTTTTGGGAGGGCAGCGAACCGGTGATGGTTCTTGGCGGGGCAGCGGGCCTGGCGCTCAGTGCCCTTTCGCTGAAGCTGCTGTCGCCGCGCCCGGCGGCATCCAGGGCCTGTGGGGCCACGGCGGTCTCCGTCAACGACCCGGAAGACGTCCGTGCATTGAACGAGGGAGGCATCTGCCCCAAAGCAGCCGCCTGGTCATCTTCGGGTTGAGCGATACGTCTCCCTGAAGCCTCCTTCATGGGGGGCACGGATTGACTGGCGGCTTGATTCCTTGCACGCTTTCTTAATCACGGAATATGAACATCATGGACTGCCTGCGCATGGTCGGACAAATATCATGGACAGGTCTGCTTGGTCCCGCCGGGGTTGACCAACACAAACGAACACCCGGCGGCCGCTGGCCTGCCGGGTGTTCTGCTTGTTCTCCATCAGCACTCTGCGGGAATCACTTAATCCCTCCGCGCTTTATCCTCCGCCTCCTGCCCTACGCCTTCACCGCCTCCGCGATTGCCTCGAACACCAGCGCCCCGGCGACGGCGCCGCCGTCCACCAGGCCGATGGCCTTCTCGCCGTAGTAGGCGGCGCGTCCGTGCACGGCGGGCATGGCGGCCGTGCTGTCCGCGCCGGCCCGGGCTGCCTTCGCCGCGCCCGCGAACGCCTCGGCGGCGGGGAGTTTGGTGTTGAGCTCCAGGAAGCGCACCGCCGGGTCCCACGCGTCCAGGATGGTCTTTTCGCCGGTCTTCGAGCCCGCGCGCTCGGCGATGCGGTTGAGGCCCTCGCGCAGCGCGAGCGCCGTGAGCGCGAGGTCCGCCTGCGCGTTCCCCTTGAGTGCCTTCGCCGCGCCCATGAGGAACAGCGACGTGATGGTGCCCAGGGTGCTCGGTGCGGCCTCGTTGAAGGCCTTGCTCATGCCCACGAAGAGCCTGCCAAGGTCATCCTCCTGCGCGCCTTCCACGAACCGGCTGGCGGCGCCGTACCCCTGCGCCATGGAGATGCCCAGGTCCCCGTCCCCGTTGCGCTGGTCCATCTCGATGAGCATCTGCCGGTTCTCTTCCATGACGGCGGCGACGCCCTTCAGCGCCGCGCCCAGGCTTTCACGCGTCAGCATCTGCCGCTCCTCAAATATTCTCGTTGGTGTAGAAGGGCGAGGACGCCGGGGCGCGCATCCGTCGCTCCAGTTCCGCGTCCAGCTTCATGACGGTGACGGACAGCCCCGCCATCTCCATGCTCGTCGCGTACTCGCCGATGTGCGGCATGACGACCGTGACGCCCAGGCCCGAAAGCATTTGGTGGACCTTGCGGAACACGATGAGCAGCTCCTCCCTGGGCGTGCCGCCCAGGCCGTTGACCATGACGCAGGCGCGGCCGCCCCGCTCCAGCGGCATGTCGGCGAGGATCTTGTCCACCAGCAGCTTCGCGGTGTCGTCCGCGCTCATCAGCGTGCTGGTCTGGATGCCCGGCTCCCCGTGGATGCCCATGCCGATCTCCATCACGTCGTCCGCGACGGAGAACGTGGGCTTGCCCACCTCCGGCACGATGCACGCGCTCAGCGCGACGCCCATCGTGCGCGTGTTGTCCAGCGCGTGCTGCGCGGCCCGGGCCACGCCGTCCAAATCCAGCCCCTCGTCCGCAGCGGCACCGGCGACCTTGAACGCGAACACCATCCCCGCGACGCCCCTGCGCTTGCCCTTGTTTTCCGGCGGGGCGGAGGCGACGTCGTCGGCGACGCGCACGGTGCGGGTCCGGATGTCGTCCTCGAGCTCGACCGTCTCGCACGCCATGTCGAAGTTGAGGTTGTCTCCGCCGTAGTTGCCGTACAGGCACAGCACGCCCGCGCCCCGGTCGCACGCCTTGATCATCGCGGCCATGCGCTGGGAGGACGGCGAGGCGAACACGTTGCCCACCGCGCACCCGTCCAGCAGGCCCTTGCCGACGTAGCCCAGGAACACCGGCAGGTGGCCGCTGCCGCCGCCGGTAACGATGCCGACCTTGCCCTCGCGCGCCGGGTAGTTGGACAGCAGCACGCGGTTGTCGCCCTCCAGCGTCTTCACCCGGTCGCCGTAGGCGGCGACGATGCCCTCCATGGTCTCGTTGACGAAATCCTCGGGCTTGTTGAGCAGCTTCTTCATAAAAATCCCTCCGTTCGTGGCGTTGTGTGCGTACCGGTGTGCTGATGCGCAATCTCGGGGTTGAGCACCGCGGCGCGGCCGCCGGATACCTCCAGCGACGCCGCGGTGACGTAGGACGCCTGCGGGGAGCACAGGAACACGATGGGCGCCGCGATCTCCTCCGGCCGGGCGAGGCGTCCCAGCAGCGTCCCGCGCGCGTTGCGCGCCAGCTCCGCCTCCGGGATGGTCGCCCGGGCCGCCGGGGTCAGGGTGAAGCCGGGCAGCACGGCGTTGACGCGGATGCCGTCCGCGGCGTACTCCGCCGCCAGCATGATGGATAGTTGGTTCACCGCCGCCTTGAGCGGGCCGTACAGCGTGCTCCGCCCCGCCGTGCCGCACCGGGCGGCGAGGGACGACACGTTGACGATGGCCCCGCCGCCCCGCTCCCTGAGGTACGGCCGCGCGGCCTGGCAGCCCCAGAGCACGGAGTCGAAGCACAGGGCTTCGGTGAGGCGCAGCTCCTCAGGCGTCCACGCGCCGCCCTTTCGCGGGACCGTCGCGCCGACGTTGTTGACCCAGCAGTCGATGCCGCCGAAGCGCCCCGCGGCGAACGCCGCGAACGCGTCCATGCCCTCCGGATGGGTCGCGTCCGCCTCAAAGGCGGCAATTTCCCCGAACCGGCGCAGCTGGCCTTCCGCCTCCAGGAGCGCGTCCCGCTCCCGCGCGCAGATGGCGACCTTCGCGCCTTCCGCGAGGAACGCCTTCGCCGCCGCGAAGCCGATGCCCCGGCTTCCCCCGGTGACGCAGCACACTTTCCCCTTCAGGCCCAGATCCATGATGCCGCCTTACGCCCCCAGGTAGGCGCGCTTGACCTGCGGGTTGTCCATCAGTTCCTGCCCGGTGCCGGTCAGCGTGACCTCGCCCGTCTCCAGCACGTAGCCGCGGTCGGCGATCTGCAGCGCCATGGAGGCGTTCTGCTCGATGAGCAGCACGGTCTTCCCGCCCTGCTTGATGCGCAGGATGAGCTCGAAGATCTCCTCGACGATGATGGGCGCGAGGCCCAGGGACGGCTCGTCGAGCATCAGCAGCGCGGGGTCCATCATCAGGGCCCGGGCGATGGCGAGCATCTGCTGCTCGCCGCCGGACAGGCTGCCCCCGGCCTGCTTCTGCCGCTCCTTGAGCCGGGGGAACAGGTGGTAGGCGTTTTCCAGAAGGCCGGCCAGCCTGTCCTTGCTGTACTTCTCCTGCCCGAACGTCCCGGCGATGAGGTTCTCGTACACCGTGAGGCGCGGGAAGATCTTGCGGCCCTCGGGCACGTGGCTGATGCCCATGCGGCAGATTTTCTCCGGGGACGTGCGGGTGATGTCCTTCCCGCGGAAGCGCACCGTGCCCGCGGCCTTCTCCGCCAGGCCGGATATCGCCATGAGCGTCGTGGACTTGCCCGCGCCGTTGGCCCCGATGAGGGTGATGATCTCGCCTTCGTTGACCGCGATGGAGACGCCCTGGAGCGCGTTGACGTAGCCGTAGTACACGCTCAGGCCTTCCACCTGCAGAAGCGCGCTGCTCATGACTGCGCCGCCTCCCTTGCCGTCATTCCCTTGCCGAAGTAGGCGGTCTGCACGTCCGGGTTGGCCTTGACCTCGCCCGGCGTCCCCTCGAAGATCTTCCGCCCGAAGTTGAGCACCAGGATGCGGTTGCACGCGTTCATGATGAACTTCATGTCGTGCTCGATGACGACGATGGTGTGCCCCTCCTGGTTGATGCCCCGGATGTAGGCCATGAGGGTCTGCTTCTCCTGCGGGTTCATGCCCGCCGCGGGCTCGTCCAGCAGCAGGACGACCGGGTCCAGCGCCAGGGCGCGGGCGATCTCCACCTTGCGCTGCATGCCGTAGGACAGCGTGCCCGCCAGGACGTCCCGCACGTCGTAGAGCCCTACGCGCCGGAGGATCTCCAGGCTTTTCTCCGTCGTGAAGGCCTCGTCCCGGCGCCACCTGGGGGTGTGCAGGACCGCGTCGAACATGTTGGAGCCGGTCTTGAGGTGGCAGCCCGCCTTGACGTTCTCCAAGACCGTCATGAACTTGAACAGCTGCAGGTTCTGGAACGTGCGCGCGATGCGCTTGCCGGCGACGGTCTCGGCGGGCAGGCCCGTGATGTCCTCGCCGCCCAGGAAGATCTTCCCCATGGTGGGCTGGTGGATGCCCGTGCAGAGGTTGAAGAACGTGGTCTTGCCCGCGCCGTTGGGGCCGATGATGCCGAAGATGTCGCCCGGCATGATGCGCATGTCCACGCTGTCGACCGCCTTGAGGCCGCCGAAGTGCTTGCTGACGCCCCTGGCCTCCAGCAGCGGGGTGCCGTTCCCTTCGCGCTCAGGCATGGGTCGCACCCGCCTTTCGCGCCGGGCGCGCCTTGCGCCGCAGGATGCCGCCGGCCAGCATCGAGTTGGACGCCCCGGCGATGCCCTGCGGCCGCAGCCACATCATGGCGATGATGAGGGTCGAGTAGATGACGTACCTCCAGTTCTCCAGGAACCTGAGCGACTCGGTCAGCAGCGTCACGATGGCGCTGCCCAGCACGGGCCCCACCAGCGTCCCCTGCCCGCCGATGACGATCATCGCGAGCACGTTGAAGCCCAGCTCGGCGGAGAACTGGGACGCCTCGATGTAGTTGACGAACGGCGCGTAGGCGCAGCCCATCACGCCCGCCCAGAACGCGCCGTACATGAAGTTGATGGACTTGTAGCGGCTGGTCCGGATGCCCAGGGACTTGGCGGCGACCTGGTCCTCCCGGATGGAGATCCACGAGCGCCCCACCCGGCTGCGGAGCACCCTGCGGGTCACGAACAGGAACAGGACGCTGAGGATGAGCAGGATGTAGTAGTAGTACCGCGGCCTGAACGTGTCCACCCCGAAGAACCAGGGGTAGGGGATGCTCTTGATGCCCAGCGACCCGCCGGTGACCGGCGTCCAGGTCTGCGCGACGATGCGGATGATCTCCGACGCGCCCAGCGTCACGATGGACAGGTAGATGCCCGACAGCTTGAGCGTGGGCAGCGCGACCAGCAGGCCCACCGCCGCGGCCAGCGCGCCCGCGATGGGCAGCACCAGCCAGAAGTCCATCCCCGCCCGGGTCGTCAGGATGCCGCAGGTGTAGGCGCCGATGGCGAAGAAGCCCGCCTGGCCCAGGTTGGTCTGCCCGGTATAGCCGTTGATGACGTTGAGGGACCCGGCCAGCGTCGCGAACAGGAGGATGTTGCACGCGTAGCGCAGGTACAGCGCCCGGGTGATGAACACGGGCACCGCCGCGAACAGCGCGATGAGGGCGATGTACGCCGGGACCTGCCACTTCGTGAGGAACGCGCGCGCCCTGTTCATGCGCGGGACCCCTTCCGCCCGACGAAGCCCTGGGGCCGCAGCACCAGCATCAGGATGAGGAACCCGAAGGCGAACACGTCGCGGAACGTGGCGGAGCTGATGGTGATGCCCAGGTTCTCGATGATGCCGATGAGCAGGCCGCCCAGCGCGGAGTACCGCAGGTCCACCAGGCCGCCCAGCACCGACGCGGAGAACGCCTTCATGCTGAAGCCGCCCCACGTCGTCGTGGAGATATTGGAGTAATAGATGGCCAGCAGGATGCCCGCGATGCCGCCGAACCCGCAGCCCAGGCAGTTGCCCAGCATCGCGGTGCGGCGCACGTTGATGCCCATGAGGTAGGCGGCCTGCTTGTCCTGGCTCACGGCCCGCAGCGCCACGCCCCAGCGGGTGCGGTTGAAGAACAGCGTCAGGCCGACCGCGAACACGATGACCAGCGCCATGATGACGAGCTGCAGCAGCCTGAAATCCACGGAGACGCTGCCCAGCTGCAGGGTGAAGGTCTCGCTCTTGATGATGTTCAGCACCGGCTTGGTCTCCGGCCCGAAGATGATCTGCACGAGGTTCTTCAGCAGCATCGAGAACCCGATGGTGCACAGCAGCGAGATGTGGCGCGGGGCGTTGAAGAACCGCTCGTAGCACACCTTGTACACGACGATGCCCAGCAGGAACGACGACGCGAACGAGGCGAGGATGGCCAGCGGCAGGTTCGTCCCCACCATCTGGAACGTATAGAACGCCCCGAACGCGCCGATCATCATGATTTCGCCGTAGGCGAACGTCACCATGCCCACGACGCCCACGATGGCCGAATAGCCGATGGCCATCAGCGCGTAGATGGACCCCTGGACGATCCCGTTGACGAATTGGTTGAGGATATACTCCATGCGTTCCTCCGGATATGCGGGGGGAGGGAGAGCGGCTTGCATTGCTGTATTTTACGCATGCATGCGGAATACCGCAACATTCGGCAGTACCCCGAAGCAAAAGAAACAGGGAGGCTGGGTTAGGCAGCCTCCCCAGTCATATCAGGGAACTTTTGGGACCTGACGGGTAGGGAGGGAAGGGGGTACCGGGGGCAGCGCCCCCGATGGCAATCGTGTCGGCCGGCTTTGCCGGTCGCGCGGGGCTTTTCGGCGCAAGCCGAAAAAGTTCCGCAGCAGCCCCTCCTCCGAACCGTCAAAAACCGCAGTTTTTGACGGAACTACTCGCGTCCGTACTCGAAGCCCTCGAGCACCTTCCACTCGCCGTTCTCGACGCCGGCGATCAGGTATTCGCGGGTGATGTCGCCTTCCGGCTGGAACTTGATGCGGCCGGTGAGCCCGGTGATCTCGAGGTTCTGCAGCGCGTCGCGGATCGCCTCGCGGGTCACGGGTGCGTCGCCGATGGCCTCGATGGCGCCCTTGATGAGGTAGACGGTGTCATACGCCACCGCGGGGTGCACCGTCGGCTGGAAACCGGCCTTGGCGGTGAACGCGTCCTTCCATGCCACCAGGGTGGGGTTGTCCTTGTCGAAGAAGAACGGGGAGGACACGATGAGCCCCTCGGGGTCGATGAGCTGGTCCACCAGCTGCTGGGAGGTGCCGGGGCCCAGGGCGACGTGCGGGACGTCCCAGCCCGCGGAGTCCGCGGCGTTGAAGATGGCCGCGACGGGCAGGCCCTGGTCCATGACCATGAGCACGTCCGGGTTGGTCGTCTTCACCTTGGTGATGATGGAGGAGAAGTCGGTCTCGTCGGACTTGTACTTCTCTTCGGTGACGGTCAGGCCCTCGATGTCGGCCTGGCGCTTGAAGTTGGCGAAGGCGGCGGCGCCCCAGTCGCTGTCCACGCGGATGACGGCGACGTTCTGCGCGCCCAGGTACTTCTTGATGACGTACTTGGCGAAGAAGGGCGCCTCGCTGTCCTGGCGGCCCATGATGGAGAAGGCGAACGGGCTCATGCCCGCGTAGTCGGGCGCGGAGGCGGTGGGGGAGAGCTGGACCAGGCCGTACCTGTCGATAATGGGGGCGTTGGCCTTGCTCGCGCCGGAGGAGAAGTCGCCCAGGATGGCCATGATGTCCTCGTCCTCGGCGAACGCGGTGGCCAGGGTGGAGGACACGACCGGGTCGCCCTGGGAGTCCTTCACGTCGATTTCCAGCTTGTAGCCGTTCGCGCCGCCGGCGGCGTTGATCTCGTCGATCGCCATGTTCCAGGCAATCTGGAAGCCCTTGCCGTACTCGGCGTAGTTGCCGGTCAGGGGGGCCAGGCCGCCCAGCTTGATGGTGCCCTTGAACTGCTGCGCGGTGACGGCGGAGGATACGGAGAGGACCAGGACCAGGGCCAGGATGAGGGACAGGGTTTTCCTCATAGGGGTCTCCTTTCGTGTGGTGAAAAAGTCGGTGCGTGTATCCCGGCGCGCGCCGCGCGCGGGAAGGTGCTTAAGGCTGCTTCTTGAAGTGCAGGTCGCAGGTGGCGCGGCCCTTGGCGATGGTGTCGCCCAGGTCCAGCTCCAGCCCCATCGCGTCCGCGATGCCGCGGTCGCCCTCCATCGCCATGTCGCACAGCAGGTCGATGGTGGCGTCGTCGAAGCCCAGCTTCTGCCAGGCGGCGACGAGCGCGCAGTAGTTGAAGTTCACGGTCACGTTGTCGCGGTCGGACCGGATGTTCTTCATGTTGAACGTCCGGGGCCCGATGGAGTGCTCCCCGCCCAGGAAGGCCTTCTCGAAGTCCTCGCAGTTGGACGGGTCGGGGCACTTGCCCCTGAAGTTCTCGCCGTGGATGCGCCCGGTGCGGCGGATGGCCCGGCGGATGATGGGCTCGGCGTCGATGCCGGCCTTCTTCATCTCGTCATAGATGAGCGCCATCCATGTCGCCCGGTGCTCTATCTGGGACCGGTTTACGCTGACGACTTCGTCCGCCTGGTTTGCCTCGTTCCGGATCATGCCGTGAACCACCTCCGCAATGTGGGATAAGGTAAGGATACAGCCAGAATAAGGATAGCAGGTTTGGCGCGGTTGTCAATGGAAGCAAGAGGAGACCAAATCCCGCAAAGCGCGCCGGGCGCTCATGCCCCAAGGTACTCCGCCAGTTCCTCCCGCAGGCGCCCGTGCTCCGCGTCCGAAAGGCCCGGCAGCGGCGCCTTGGTGTACCCCCCGCGGACCCCGCGCATCGCCTGCACGGCCTTGAACACCGCCAGGTCGGACCCGCCCTTGAGGACGCGCACCAGGCGGAAGCACCGCATCTGCTCCTCCCGCGCCTTTTCCATATCCCCGGCCTTGAAATACCGGTACACGTTCACGAACGGCTCGGGGACGCAGCTCGAGCAGCCGGACACGCTGCCCGCGCCTCCCATGACCAGGGCGGGCAGGAACAGGTCGTCCGCGCCGAACACGACGGACAGGCCGCGGCCCAGGGCCAGGTACTCGATGAACCGCTTGAGGTCCGGGTAGCTGTACTTGATGCCCACGACGTTGGGGCAGGCGTCCGCGATGCGGCGCATGCACTCCGCCGTGATGTCGTTCTTCGCCAGCTGCGGGATGGCGTAGGCGTACACCGGGAAGTCGCGCGGGACCTTGCCGCAGACCTTCCGGTAGTATTCCACGATGGCGTCGTCCGGGACGCCGAAGTAGGAGGGGGTGACGACGCCGATGCCGTCCGCCCCGATGTCCGCGGCGTGCCGGGCGAGCCGGACAGCCTCGTCCATGTGCATGGCGCCGCAGTGGACGAACACGCTCACGCGGCCGCCGGCCCTGTTCACCACGGTCTGCGCCGCGAGCATCCGCTCGCGGGCCGTCATCAGGTACATCTCGCCCGTGGTGCCGCAGGGGTACAGGGCGTGGACGCCCTTGTCCACGAGGAAGTCGGTCTGCTGCTCCAGCGCCTCGGTGTCCAGGGAGCCGCGCTTGGTGAATGGCGTCGTCATCGCGGTGGTGACGCCGAAGAGCGTCTTCATGCCGTCATTCGTCCTTTGCCAGTACGTCGTAGCCGATGCGGTTGTACAGGTCCAGCTGCGGGGGCGTCGCGACGCCCACCGTCACGAACCTCCCCGTGCTGCCCGCGGGCTTGCGGGTGCCGTGCCGGATGCCGGGCGGCGCGTAGAGCACGTCCCCGGCCTTCACGGGGATCCACTTGTCGTGCAGGAAGAACTCCCCCTCGCCCTCGAAGCAGAACACCAGCTCCTCCGACAGCGGGTGGATGTGCGGCTCGAACTCCATGCCCGGCTCGTGTACGCCGCTGGTGATGCCGACGTTGCGCGACCCGACGCGAGGGGTGAGGACGAGGTGCACGTCCAGGCCCGTGGACTTGGCCCAGTTGTACCCCTCGTGGATGTTGAAGATGCCGCCGGTCTTCCTGACCTCTTCCTGGGACTTCATGCGGTTCCGCTCCTTCCAATCATCGTGATGGCCCCGTGCCGGCATACGCCGGCGCACAGGCCGCACCCGTCGCATTTCTGCGGGTCGATGCGCGCCGCGCCGCCCGAGGCGTCCAGCGCCTCGTAGATGCACACGTCCGCGCACAGGCCGCACTTCCTGCATTTTTCCGCGTCGCACACGGCATAGAACTCGTGCACGCGGTCGTACTCATCCATCCTCTTCATCGCGCGCGCCGCGCGGCCCACGACGTCCCCCAGGCGCTCGATGGACATCTCCTCCATGTAGGCGTCGATCCAGCGCAGCATTTCCCGCACCCAGCCATACCCCTTGAGGTAGAGGACGGACGCAACCTGCACGCTCTGCGCCCCGGCGAGGAGGCACTTGACCACGTCCTCCCCGGTCATGGCGCCGCCCGTCGCGCAGATGGGGGCGCGCACGGCGCCCTGCACCGCGGTGATCCAGCGCAACACCTCGTACAGCGACCAGCTTCCGCCGTGGCCCGCGTACCCGCCGTGCAGGACGGGGGCCTGCGCGCGCACGTCGATGTCCAGGCCCGTGGAGCGGTTGAGCATCGTGATGCCGTCGGCCCCCGCCTGGTCCAGCGCGCGTGCGGTGAACGGGATGTCCGCGAGCTGCCTGGTCATCTTGGGGATGACGGGGATGCCCACCGCGGCCTTGACCTCCCGCAATGCGGCCACGACGATGGAATGGATGTCGTTGGCGCTCTCGCGCATCAGCATGCCGGTGGGGCAGCTGGGCACGATCTCCAGCGCGTCCGCCCCGGCCTGCTCGCATGCCTTCGCATATTCCGGCCACGCCTGGAGGGTGATGCAGTTGACGCTCGCGACGACGGGCACGGAGAGCCGCGCCTTCACGCGCGAGACGGTCTCGCAGTAGTCGTCGATGTCCCCCTCGTAGGCCTGCTCGTAGCAGTAGAAGGTCGTGCTTTCGTAGCTCCTCACCCCGCTGCGCAGCACCTTGAACCGGGGGAAGGGGTTGTGCCGCATCAGGACCTCTTCCTGGACGGACTTGAGGATGACGGCGCTGAACCCGGCGTCCTCGCACCTGAGGCAATGGTCCAGGTCCCGCGTGGTCCCCGCGGAGGCGGCGATGATGGGATGGGCCAGCGCGATGCCCGCGTAAATGGCGCCCTTATCCATAGATTTCTTCCAAAATGCCGCGGATGTGCTCCGCCGCCCGCCGCATGCCCACGGAGGCGTCCGGCAGGTCCACCTTCTGCCAGCGCCGCTCGTACTCCAGCGACACCCACCCGCCGTACCCGGCGGCGTGCAGCGCCCGCAGGATGCCCGGCCAGTCCAGGATGCCCTCGCCGGGGATGCGGGAATGGACGGTCCGCTCGTCTTCGTCCACGTGCGAGACGTGCGAGAACCTGGGCTTCTGCGGCGTCCCCCCGCGGTACACGAGGTCCTTGCAGTGGACGTAATGGATCCAGTCCTTCTGAAGGCGGATGGCTTCCGGGTATTCCTCCGCCGGGAAGAACGCGATGTTGGCCTGGTCGTAGAGGATGCCGACGGCGGGGTGGGCGATGCGCGCCGCGACGGCCGCGGTCGCCCGCGCCGTCGTGGTCATGGTGCCGAAATGGTTCTCCATGTTGAGCCGGACGCCGCACGCCCCGGCGTGGTCCCCGCACTCCCGCATCGAACGGACGAGCGCGTCCAGCTTCAGCCCCTGCGCGTCGTCCTCGCCGTCCACGAACTTGCCGCCGTAGACGCGGATGTTTTTGGCGCCGGCCTCGGCGGCCATGTCGGTGACGCGCTTCAGGGCGTCGCATTCCCTTTGCCGCACGGCCTCGTCCGTCGCGTTGAAGAGGTTGAGGTAGGGGGTGAGCGCCGCGATCTCCAGGCCCCTGTCCGCCGCGGCGGCGCGCATCGCGGCGACGTCCCGCTTGCCCGCGTCCAGCGCGATGGCGCAGGGGTACCCGTCGGTCTGCACGATGACCTCGATGCCCTCCAGCCCCATCCCGGCGAAGAGGTCCATCGCCCCGTGCAGGGTGTACTCGGGCGTGCCCATGGTGTGGCCGGCCAGTCGCATCATGCTTGCCTCATTTCCCGGACAGGTCCGGCAGGCCCGCGGCCCTGAGGATCCTGTCCATGAGTTCGTGTGTCTTATAAGCGTCCTGCGCGTTGGTGACGGGCGTCTCGCGGGTCCGGACACAGTGGATGAAGTGCTTGATGCACCCCTCGAACCCCAGGCGGTTGACCACGGTGCACCAGCCCTTGTTGAGCGGCGTGAAATGGAACGCTTCCTCACGGTCGGGATAGATGACCCGGCAGGCGTCCAGGTTGTCGCTGACCGCGGTGACGCCGCCGCCGTACATCTCGATCTGCTCCCGCCACTGGCCCGACTCGCGCGAGGCGGCCAGCAGGCCGATGCCGCCCCCCTCGAACCCCAGCAGGGCGCTGCAGGCGTCCTCCATGAGGGGGTCGGTGAAGATGGAGCGCGCGGACACCTCCACGCACTCCCCCAGCGCGTAGCGCAGGAAGTCCACCATGTGGATGGCGTTCTCCAGCGTGCCGCGGTACTCCTTGTACTCCCTGCTCTTGTTGGCGATGACCATGTGCGGCCGCCTGCCCCCGAACGCCTCCAGCGCCTTGGCGTTGGCGAGCGCGAAGCGGCGGTTGAACGCGACCATGAGGATGCGGCCGGATTTCTCGGCGGCGTCCGCGAGCGACCCGCATTCCGAGAGCGTCGTGGCGAGCGGCTTCTCGCAGAGCACGTCCAGCCCGTTTTCCAGCAGGGCAGGCAGGTATTCCGCGCGCACGGTCTTGGGGGTCAGGAGGACCGCGCAGTCCAGGCCCGCGTCCAGGAACTCCCCGAACGTCCGGCAGGCCTTCTCCGCGCCGTAGCGCTGCGCGCTGGCGAGCGCGTGCTCGTAGGTGCGGCTGTACACCGCGGCAAGCTCCACCTCCGGCAGGGAGGCGAGCACCGGGAAGTGCGCGACCTGGGCGATGGCCCCCGTGCCGATGACGCCGACGCGGACCTTCTTCATGCGCTTTCCTCCTTCAGCACCCCGAGGTAGTTCTCCCGGATCTGCCGGTCGCCGCGCAGCGCCCCCGACTCGCCCTGGCGCACGATATGGCCGTTCTCCAGCACATAGGTGTAGCCCGAGACGGCCATGGCCTGGTTGGCGTTCTGCTCGACCAGCAGCACCGTCACCCCGGTGCGGTTGATCTGCACGATGGTGTCGAACACCTGGCGGACGATGATGGGCGCGAGGCCCAGGCTGGGCTCGTCCATCAGCAGGATGCGCGGCTCGGCCATCAGCCCCCGGGCGATGGCGAGCATCTGCTGCTCGCCTCCCGACAGCGTGCCCGCCATTTGCCCCCGGCGCTGCGCGAGGATGGGGAACAGGTCGAGCATCCCGTCGATCTTCTTGGCGGCCTTGCCCGCCGGGACGCGGGCGCCGCCCATGACCAGGTTCTCGCGGACCGTCAGGTTCGCGAACACCTTCCGGCCCTCCGGCACCTGGACGATGCCCTTCCTGACGATGCGGTGGGGCGACGCGGGGAGGGGCTTCCCGTCCAGCAGGATGTCCCCGGCCTTCCTGCGCACCAGCCCCGATATCGTGTTGATGAGCGTGGACTTTCCCGCGCCGTTGGACCCGATGATGGACACGATGGCCCCGTCCGGCACGCTGAAGGACACGCCGGACAGCGCGTCGATGTGGTCGTAGCTTACGCTCAGGCCCCTGATCTCAAGCACTCTCTTCCACTTCCCCCAGGTACGCCTTGATGACGTCCTGGTCGTCACGGATTTCCCTCGGCGTCCCCTGCGCCAGCATCCTGCCGAAGTTGATGACGTACACCCGGTCGGAGAGCTCGTTGACCACCTGCATCCGGTGCTCGATGATGAGGATGCCGAACCCGAAGCGGTCCCGCAGCTGCCCGATGAGCCGGATGAAGCCGACCACCTCGCTGGGGTTCAGCCCGGCGGCGGGCTCGTCCAGCATCAGCAGCTTGGGCCGGCTGACGATCGCGCGCGCAAGCTCCGCGCGCCGCTGCAGCCCGTAGGGGAGCTCCGGCGGCTGCTGGTCCGCGAAGCCTTCCATCCCCACCGTTTCCAGCGCTTCCATGGCGAGCCGCCGGTTCTCCCTCTCCGCCTTCCTCTTGCCAGGCAGGGACAGCATGGCGGAGGGCAGCGGGTACCCGGAGAGCGCGTCCAGGGCGGTCATGACGTTCTCGATGACCGTCAGCCCCCGGAACAGCCGGATGTTCTGGAACGTCCTGGAGACGCCCATGCGCGCGATGGCGTGCTGCGGCCGGCCCTGGATGGGCGTGCCGCCGAACAATATCTTCCCGGCGTCCGGCCGGTAGATGCCGGAGATGAGGTTGAACAGCGTGGTCTTCCCCGCGCCGTTGGGCCCGATGAGGGAGACGATGCCGTGTGCGTCGGCCTGCAGCGAGACGCCGCTGACCGCCGCGACGCCCCCGAAGTTCTTGGAAACGCCCTGGATGTCAATCAGCATGTTCCGCGCCCCCCGCCTTCGGCCTTCCGAGGAGCCCCGCGACCGGCCGCGCCAGCCGGCGGCCGATTTTCCTCAGCGTGGGCAGGTCCAGCTCCACGTCCCCGAACAGCCCCTGCGGCCGGAAATTGACGATGAACAGCACCACGAGGCAGTAGATGATGACGCGCATCTCGTTGGAGAACCGGAAGACCTCGGGGATGAGGTTCAGCAGGATCCCCGCGAAGATGGCCCCGGTGAGGCTGTTGATGCCCCCGAAGAACACGATGATGATCCACATGGACGACTGGGTCCACCCGAAGGACGCGGAGTCGAGGTACCCCAGCGTGTGCACGTACAGGTATCCGGCCAGCGCGGAGATGGAGCCGGCCAGCGTGAACACGACCAGCTTGATGCGGGCGACGTGGATGCCCATGGACGCGGCCGCGAGCTCGTCCGCCTTGACGGCGAGGCACTGGCGCCCGAACCGGGACTTCTTGAAGTTCCAGATGAACGCGATGACCAGCACGAGCGCGGCTATGATCATCCATTTCTCGATGTACCGGGGGATGGCGGTCAGCCCCAGCGCGCCGCCGGTGACGCTGGACGCGTTGTCCAAAAAGGCGACCAGCGCCTCCCCGAACCCAAGGCTGACGATGGCCACGTAGTCCTTCCGCAGCCGGACCGCCGGGATGCCGATGAGGAAGCCAACCAGCGCGCCGACGAGCACGGCGGCGGGCAGGGTGACGTAGAAGGGGAGCTGGTAGTATTTCGTGAGGATGGCCGTCGTGTACCCGCCCACGGCCATGAACGACGCCTGCCCCATGGAGAACATCCCGGTGAGCCCGGTGAGCACGTAGACGCCGAGCATCCCGATGAGGATGATGAGGACGTTGCGGATGAGGAAGTTGGTGATATAGCCGAAATACGCTGCTGTCATCGCGCGGCCTTACGCTTTCTCGCCGGCGAACACGCCGGCCAGGCCGCTGGGCCGCAGCGTGAGGAACACCAGCATGAACAGGAACGTGCCCACGGGCGCGAGGCTCGTCCCGATCAGCGCGCCCACGGCCGTCTCCACGAGCCCCAGGAGGATGGCGGCGTACAGCGCGCCGTTGAGGCTCCCCAGGCCGCCGATCACGCACACCATGAAGCCCTTGATGGTGTACAGGCTGCCGATCTGCGGGGTCAGGCTCGTCCGGATGCCCACGAACACCCCCGCGATGCCCGCGAGCGCGCCCGCGACGAAGAACGTCGTCAGCACGACGCGGTCCACGTTGACCCCCATGAGGCTGGTGGTCCTCGGGTCCATGGACATCGCCCGGATGGAGATGCCGGTGCGCGTGCGCCTGAGGACCACGACCAGCAGCCCGATGGCCACGGCGGACACCGCGAGCATGGCCACGTTGGCGATGTCGAAGCTGACGCTGCCGTAGGTGCGGAACCGGTTGGGGAAGAAGCTCGGGTAGGCGTAGTAGGTGCCGCTGAAGTTGATGGCCACGATGTTCTGCAGCAGCATCCCCATCGTGATGGAGGACACGAAGAACAGCGTGACCGGCTTCACGGACTTGCGCAGCCGGTGGAAGCTGACGACCTCGACGACGGAGTTGACCAGCCCCCCGCAGGCGGCGGCGACCAGCAGCGTCTCCCACAGGTTGAGCCGCAGCGCCCGGGAGACGAACATGCCGACGTACGCGCTGACCACCATGGTGCCGCCGTGGGCGAAGTTGGAGAACTTGAGGACGCTGAAGATCAGCGCCCAGCCGGCCGCGATGACCGCGTACATCGCGCCGTTGGAGACCCCGGCGATCACCAGCTGCGCATAATAGGAAGGGTCCATCCGCACCTCGCAACGGGGATATGGCGCGCCGCGGGGCAGCCCCGGATGTCGGGACGCCCCACGGCGAAGGGTGAACGCGGCCCCCGCCGCCATGGCGGGGGCGCGCGTTCTGGGCAGGGGTCAGTTGGCCGGGTAGTACCAGCCCAGGTTCGTGTAGACGCCCTTCTCCAGGTTGTAGATGCACATCTGCAGGTTCAGGGGCATATGGGTCTCGGGGTTGATGGAGAAGTTGTCCGTGATCAGGGTGTCCACGCCGCTGATGGTCTCCAGCGCGTCGCGGATGGCGACCGGGTCCGCGGAGCCGGCCTTGGCGATGGCGGCGGCGGAGACGGTCACGGTGTCATAGGCGATCCAGGACTTGGGCGTGGGCGGCGCGCCGAACTTCGCGGTGTACTCCGCGGTGATGTCGGCGATCTCGGGGGCGCCCATGTCCAGGTTGACCGGGAAGTAGATGTTGGAGGCCGCCTCCGGCGGGTCGATGAGGGTGTTGAAGGGATTGCTGAAGTCGAGGCTGCCGCACTGCAGCGGGTCGATGCCCATCTGGTGCATCTGCATGACCGAGATGGCCAGCACGTTGGTGTTCAGGGCGTTGAACAGGTACTGGGCGCCGCTGTTCTTGATGGCGGTCAGCTGCACGGTCAGGTCGGTGTCCTTGGTGGTGCAGTACTGCACGGTCGTGATCTCGATGCCGTTGTCCTTCGCGTACTGCATGAAGGCCTTCGCCTGGGTCGAGCAGTAGGCGTGGTCCTGCGCGATGAGCATGGCGACCTTGGTCAGGCCGAACTTCTCGTTGGGGTACGCGCCGGAGAGGATGCCGGTGTCGATGGCCGAGGGCTGCACGAGGAACATATAGGGGTGCAGGGAATCCAGGTTCTCGCCGAGCATGCAGCGCGGGTCGCCGAACTGGCCGAAGAAGGCGACCTTGAGCTCGTCCACGGTGTCCGCGAGCGCCAGGCCGATGTTGGAGAACGGGGGGCCCACGACGATGGAGGCCTTGTCCACGTTGACCAGCCGCTCAAACGCGGCGAGGGCTTCCTGGGGGTTGCTCTGGGTGTCGTAGCTGACCAGCTTCAGCTGCCGCCCCAGCACGCCGCCCTGGGCGTTGATGTGCTCCACGGCGAGCTTCCAGCCGTTGTCGCACGCCTTGCCCAGGACGGAACCGGGGCCGGTCAGGTCCGTGATGCCGCCGATGATGATGGGGCCCTGTTCGGCCAGGGATGAGGGGAGGAACGCGATACACAACGTCACCAGGAGCAGCAGCGCGAGTGCCTTTTTCATGCCCATACCTCCACAAGTATATTGAGTTTGCCCGCGCCCGTTCACCAACGGCCGCTTTCGCAAACATCCTAACATTCTTACCTGGCCTTTGTAAACACGTTTCGCGCCGGAAACGGCATCGGCTGCGTCATTCTGCCCGGCGTCATTGTTCCGCCTGTGTACGGGCGGCTTCCCCCTCCGCCAGCAGGCGCCGCAGCAGCGCGGCGGACGCGGAAGCGTCCTCCAGGAAATCGCCCCAGGCCGTCGCCTCTACCGCGAGGGAGGGGATGCCCGCCCCCAGCAGCACGGCGACGTAAGGCCCGTAGTCGAACCCGTCCCCGTCCCTGGGGAAAAGCCGCAGCGCGCCGAAGGGGTAGTCCACGTGCGCATGGGCGATCCATTCCGCGTGCCGTGATATCTCGCCCAGCGGCTCGCCCACGCTGGCCATGTGGCGCAGGTCGCACATGGCCCGGCAGTTTTTGGCCCCGATCCGGCGCGCGGTGTCCGCCGCCTCGGCGATGCGCCGGATGTGGTTGGAGTTGGCGGGCCCCAGCGGCTCGATGGCGACGGTGATGCCGTACTCCCGGACGGCGTCGCAGATGCCGCCGAAGAATTCGACGACCTTCTGGCCCGCGGCCTGCGGGTCCGCCCCCTCCGGGATGCTGCGGCACTTCCCCGCCCCCATCGGCCAGACCCGCGCGCCCAGGCGCGCCGTCCTCCCGCCCATCGCCTTGGCGTGCTCCAGCCAGCGCGGCATGTCGAAGCCCGCGTCGTGGATGCGCTCGGTCAGCGGCATGAAGCCCGAGAACGCCTCGAACCGCAGCCCGCTCGCGGCGCACGCCTTCGCGAAGGAATCGAACGCCGGGCCGTCCATGCGCGACAGCTCCATGATGTCCAGCTCCATCGCGCCGAACCCGGCGCGCCGGACAAGGTCCATTTGGTCCGCCCTGCCGAAACAGCCCAGCAGCATATGCGCTTCCTTTCCTTAAGTGTTATGCAACCCCGGCCGCCCTACCGCTGCACGCGCCCTGAGCCGTCGCCCGCCATCAAACGCTCCACATCTTCCACACTGGAGAGGCTGAAGTCGTACTCCATGGTCTGCTTGAGGCAGGACAGCGCCGCGGCGAACTCGATGGCGTACTGCGGGTCCCTCCCGTGCATCAGCGCGTGGATGAGCCCTGCGGAGAAGCTGTCGCCCCCGCCCACGCGGTCCACGAGGTGGATGTCGTAGCTGCGGGAGAGGTAGGCCCGCTTGCCGTCGGACAGCATGCCCGCCCAGGTGTTGTCCGAGGCGGAGCGGCTCGTGCGCAGCGTGAAGGCGACGGTTTTCACGCCGAACTCCCCGCATATGCGCGCGGCGGCCTTCTCATACCCCCTGATGTCCAGCTTCCCGGAAACCACGTCGCTGCCGTCCGGGACGATGCCCAGGCACTTCTCGGCGTCCTCCTCGTTCCCCACGACAACGTCGCACAGCGTCACCAGCTCCCGCATGACCGCCGCAGCCTGTTCGCCCGTCCAGAGGTTCTTGCGGTAGTTGAGGTCGCAGCTCACCGGGATGCCCATGCCCCGCGCCGCGAGGCACGCACGGCGCAGGATGCCGGGCATCGCGGGGGAGAGCGCGGCGGTGATGCCCGTGAAGTGGAACCACCCGGCGCCCGCAAGGATGTTCTCCCAGTCGAACGCGTCCCCGGACGCCGCGGAGATGGAGGAGTATTTCCGGTCATAGGTGACCTTGCTGGGCCGCTGCGAAGCCCCCCGCTCCAGGTAGTACACGCCCAGCCGCTCCCCGCCGTACGCGACGTGGTCGAGCATGACGCCGTACTTGCGCAGCCACGACAGCGCGGCGCGCGAGATGTCGCTGTCCGGCACGCGCGTCACGAACTCCGCGGCGTCGCCGAGGCTGCACAGCGACACGCAGACGTTCGCCTCCGCCCCCGTGTAGTTGGCGCACAGCTGGTCCGTCTGGATGAACTTGAGGTACCCCGGCGGGGAGAGCCGCAGCATGATCTCGCCGAAGGCCACGACGCGCTTCACGGCGTCACCCCTTCGCCGCGTGCCGCGCGGCGATGTCGCGGAAAGCGCGGGCGCGCAGGGTGAATTCCGCGAAGCCGCCCCGGTCCAGGAGCGCCTTCTCCGTCAGCCTGCCGCTGATGCCGGCCCCCGCGTACCCCGCCGCCAGGTAGTCGGCGAAGTTGTCCTCGGTCACGCCCCCGGTCGCTAGCATCCGCACGTGGGTGATGGGCGCCCGGATGCTTTTGAACCAGGCGAGCCCCAGGTCTCCCGCGGGGAACACCTTGACGACGTCGGCGCCCAGCTTGTGCGCCGTGAGGATCTCCGACGGCGTCATCGCGCCGGGGACGGACGCCATGCCCAGGGCCTTGGTCCTTAGGATCACGTCCGCGTCCACGTTGGGCGATACGATGAACTGCGCCCCCGCGCCGTGCGCGACGTCGGCCTGTTCCGGGGTGAGCACCGTCCCGGCCCCGATCGCCATGCGGCCCCCGAACAGCCGGGTGAGCGCCTCCAGCGCCCCGGCGGTGCGCGCCTCGCACTCCGGGTCCGCCTGGTCGAACGTCACCTCCACCAGCCGCATCCCGCCCTCGAACAGCGCACCCACGAGGTCCTCCAGCTGGCTTCCGTATACCCTGCGGATGATGACGACGATTTTCTCCTTCAATACGAGTTCCGCTGCCTGGTGCATATGCTTCTCCTGTCGTTGCGTTTGGGGGCGCTTTCGGGCGGTATGCCCGGCATGGGGCCATTTCTCTTCCCGTATTCTACAGAGGGTCCCTGCCAAATGTAAAGACATTTCGCGCCCCTTATGCCTTCAGTGCCTGGAACCTATCCCTACGCGGACATGCGCCGCGCGTATTCCATTATGGGGGCGTATGGGGTACAATAGGAAAACACCCGGGGGACCGGGTGGAGTTGGACATGCGCCGCTCCGTACACAAGGGGCGCGGGAAATGCGGGCGCGCGGTGGGCGCGCGGGATTGCGTCAGGCGCGGGGCGCCTTGATACGGAGGGTGATAGGTGGAAAAACTGAAGCTGTACGGTTTCAACAACCTGACCAAGTCGCTGAGCTTCAACATCTACGACATCTGCTACGCCAAGACCGTGCGCGAGCAGCAGGACTATATCCAGTATATCAACCAGCAGTACAACAGCGAGCGGCTGACGGAGATACTGACCAAGCTGACCGGGATGATCGGCGCGAACGTGCTCAACATCTCGCGCCAGGACTATGACCCGCAGGGCGCCAGCGTCACGTTCCTCATCGCCGAGGAGAGCATGGCCCGCCACCGCAGCGGGGAGACCGTGGTCGCCCACCTGGACAAGAGCCACGTGACCGTGCATACCTACCCCGAATACCACCCCGACACCGCCATCGCGACGTTCCGGGTGGACATCGACGTGTCCACCTGCGGGGAGATATCCCCGCTGTCCACGCTGGACTTCCTCATCGCCAGCTTCGACTCCGACATCATCGCGATCGATTTCCGGGTCCGCGGGTTCACGCGCAGCGTCAGCGGGGAGAAGCTGTTCATCGACCACGACATCGCGTCCATCCAGGACTTCATCAACCCCGACACCCTGCGCCGCTACGACGCGGTGGACATCAACGTCTACCAGGCCAACATCTTCCACACCACGATGCTCATCAAGGACCTGCGCCTGCAGGATTACCTGTTCAACGCCGACGTGTACGAACTGCCCCCCCAGGTGCGCCTGGACATCACCAGGGCGCTGCGCGGGGAGATGATCGAGATATTCAGCGGCCGCAACCTCTATCACCGGGCCCAGGGATGATGGACCAGCGGCGCGTGCCCATCCTCGAGGGACTGGAGCGGATGCGAAAAAGCCGCCTGGTCCCGTTTGACGTGCCGGGCCACAAGCGGGGCCGGGGGAACCCGGAGCTGACCGAGTTCCTGGGCGAGCAGTGCCTCAGCGTGGACGTCAACTCGATGAAGCCGCTGGACAACCTCAGCCACCCGGTGGGCGTCATCCGGGAGGCCGAGCAGCTGGCCGCCGAGGCGTTCCGCGCCGCGCACGCGTTCTTCATGGTCGGGGGCACCACGTCGGCGGTGCAGGCGATGGTCCTCTCCAGCGTCAAGCGCGGGGAGGAGGTCATCCTGCCGCGCAACGTGCACCAGAGCGTCATCCACTCGCTGGTCCTGTGCGGCGCGGTGCCGGTGTACGTCAACCCCAGGACCGACCGGCGCCTGGGCATCTCGCTGGGCATGTCGCTTCAGGACGTGAGGGCGGCCATCGCCGCCCGCCCCGGGGCGAAGGCCATCCTGCTCAACAACCCGACGTACTACGGCATCTGCTCGGACATGCGGGGGATCGTGGAAGCCGCGCACGGCGCGGGCATGCGCGTGCTGGCGGACGAGGCGCACGGCACGCACTTCTATTTCGGCAAGGGGCTGCCCGTGGACGCGATGTCGGCGGGGGCGGACATGGCGGCCGTCAGCATGCACAAGTCCGGCGGGTCGCTCACGCAGAGCTCGCTGCTGCTGCTGGGCCCGTCCGTCAACGCGGACTACGTGCGCAAGGTCATCAACCTCACGCAGACCACCAGCGGGTCCTACCTGCTGCTCTCCAGCCTGGACATCTCCCGGCGCAACCTCGCGCTGCGCGGGGAGGAGGTGTTCGAGAAGGTCAAGCGCCACGCGGAGTACGCGCGGGGCGAGATCAACGCGATGGGCGACTACTACGCCTACGCGGGCGAATTGGTCAACGGGGACACCGTGTTCGACTTCGACGAGACCAAGCTGTCGGTCAACACGCTGAAGCTGGGCCTGGCGGGCATCGAGGTGTACGACCTGCTGCGCGACGAGTACGGCATCCAGATCGAGTTCGGGGACCTGGGCAACATCCTGGTCTACCTGTCGGTGGGCGACAAGAACAAGGGCATCGAGCGGCTGCTCAGCGCGATGAGCGAGATCCGGCGCATCCACAAGAAGGACGACAAGGACATGCTGGAGAGCGAGTACATCAGCCCCGTCGTCGCCATGTCGCCCCAGGAGGCGTTCTACGGCGCGCAGGAGAGCCTGCCGCTGGGCGCGTGCGCGGGGCGGGTGAGCGCGGAGTTCGTGATGAGCTACCCGCCCGGCATCCCGATCCTGGCGCCTGGCGAGCGGGTCACGCAGGAGCTCATCGCCTACATCCGCTACGCCAAGGACAAGGGCTGCACGGTGACCGGGCCCGAGAGCCTGGACGTGAGCCGGCTCAACGTGCTGAAAGGGGTGTGAGCTTGGACGACCTTTGGTACAGCGAATACCACGTGCCCACGGCGCGCTTCTCCATCCAGGTGAAGGGGCAGCTGCACCGGGAGCGGAGCGACTTCCAGCACATCGCGGTCTATGAGTCCGAGGGCTTCGGGCGCTTCCTGACCCTGGACGGCGTGATGATGCTGACCGAGCGGGACGAGTTCATCTACCACGAGATGATCACGCACCCCGCCATGGCGGTCAACCCGGACATCCGGCGGGTGCTGGTCATCGGCGCGGGGGACGGGGGCGTGCTGCGCGAATTGTCGAAGTACCCCGGCATCGAGTCCATGGACGTGGCGGAGATCGACCCGCGCGTGGTCGAGGTGTGCCGGGAGTTCCTGCCCCAGACCGCGAAGGGCCTTTCGGACCCGCGGGTGACGCTGCACTTCCAGGACGGCATCAAGTTCGTCCGGCATAAGCGCAGCGCCTACGACCTCATCATCGTGGACTCCACGGACCCGTTCGGCCCGGGGGAGGTCCTGTTCACGCGCGAGTTCTACGGCAATTGCCTCACTGCGCTGAAGGAGGACGGCATCCTCATCAACCAGAACGAGAGCCCCTTCTATCCCGAGGACGCGGTGTCCATGCAGTCGGCGCACCGCGCCATCGCGCAGATCTTCCCGGAAAGCCACGTCTACCAGGCGCACATCCCGACCTACCCCTCCGGCCACTGGCTGTTCGGGTTCGCGTCCCGGGGCCTGCACCCGCTGCGCGACCACAAGGCCGCGGCGTGGGAGGCGCTGGGCATAAAGACCCGCTACTACAATCCCGCCCTGCACGGCGGCGCGTTCTGCCTGCCCACCTACGTAAAGGAGCTGCTGGAAATTGGAGAGGAACGTTCAGACCTTCCTGGCCTGTGACGCCGGGTTCGGGGAGGCGGACGCCGTGCTGTTCGGCGCGCCGTTTGACGGGACGACCAGCTTCCGCCCCGGCGCGCGCTTCGGCCCCCCCGCCATCCGCGGGGAGTCGTACGGGCTGGAGACCTATTCGCCCTACAGCGACCGGGACCTCACCGAGGTCCGGGTGTTCGACGGGGGCGACCTCGAGCTGCCCTTCGGCAGCGCGGCGCGGGCGCTCCGGATGGTGGAGGAGTACGCCGCGCGCGTGCTGGACGCCGGCAAGCGGTTCGTGATGCTGGGCGGCGAGCACCTGGTCTCCCTGGGGTCGCTGCGGGCCGCCATCCGGCGGTACCCGGACCTGCACGTCGTCCACCTGGACGCCCACACCGACCTGCGCGAGGAATACATCGGCGAGGAGCTGTCCCATTCCACCGTCATGCGGGAGATCTGGAAGCTCGCGGGGGACGGCAGGATCTGGCAGTTCGGCATCCGCAGCGGGGAGCGGCACGAGTTCGCCTTCGCGCGCGCGCACACGCATTTCCGCGCGTTCGACCTGGTGGGCTTCGCGGAGGCGGTGGAAAGCATGCGCGGCAAGCCCGTCTACTTCACCCTGGACCTGGACGTGCTGGACCCGTCGCTGATGTGCGGCACCGGCACGCCGGAGGCGGGCGGCGTGACGTTCAGGGAGCTGCTGGACGCCGTGTTGCAGCTCCACAAATTGGACGTCGTGGCCGCGGACGTCATGGAGCTCTCCCCCCATTACGACCAAAGCGGCGCCTCCACGGCGGCCGCATGCAAGATCACCCGGGAAATCATCCTGCAAATCGCGAGAAGGAGCCAGTAAATGGGAAAGTGCCTGGTCATCGGCTGCGGCGGCGTCGCCTCCGTCGCCATCCACAAGTGCTGCCAGAACAGCGAGGTGTTCACGGAGCTCATGATCGCCAGCCGCACGAAGAGCAAGTGCGACGCGCTGAAGGAAAAGCTGGAAGGGACGACGAAGACCGTCATCCACACCGCGCAGGTGGACGCCGACAACGTGCAGGAGCTCGTCCGGCTGATTGAAAGTTTTAAGCCCGACGTCGTGCTCAACCTCGCGCTGCCCTACCAGGACCTGAGCATCATGGACGCGTGCCTCCTCACGAAGACGCACTACGTGGACACCGCCAACTACGAGCCGCTGGACGTCCCCAAGTTCGAGTACAAGTGGCAGTGGGCGTACCGGGAGCGCTTCCGCGACGCGGGCATCTGCGCGCTGCTGGGCAGCGGGTTCGACCCGGGCGTCACCGGCGTGTTCACCGCCTACGCGCTCAAGCACCACTTCGACCAGATCCTGGAGATCGACATCCTGGACTGCAACGGCGGCGACCACGGCTACCCGTTCGCGACCAACTTCAACCCCGAGATCAACATCCGCGAGGTGACCGCCCCCGGCAGCTACTGGGAGGACGGGAAGTGGGTGGAGACCGAGCCGCTGGAGATCAAGCGCGAGTACGACTTCGAGGGCGTCGGCAAGAAAGACATGTACCTGCTGCACCACGAGGAAATCGAGAGCCTCGCGCGCAACATCCCGGGCGTGCGCCGCATCCGGTTCTTCATGACGTTCGGGCAGAGCTACATCACGCACCTCAGGTGCCTGGAGAACGTGGGCATGACCTCCATCGAGCCCATCGACTTCGAGGGCATGCAGATCGCGCCGCTCAAGTTCCTCAAGGCGGTGCTGCCCGACCCGGCCAGCCTGGGCCCGCGCACGGTGGGCAAGACCAACATCGGGTGCATCATCCAGGGCGTCAAGGACGGCAAGAAGAAGGCCTACTACGTCTACAACATCTGCGACCACCAGGAGGCCTACCGCGAGGTGGGCAGCCAGGCCATCTCCTACACGACCGGCGTGCCCGCGATGATCGGGGCCATGCTGGTCATGACGGGCGTGTGGAACAAGCCCGGCGTGTGGAACGTCGAGGAGTTCGACCCCGACCCGTTCATGGACGCGCTGAACAAATGGGGCCTGCCCTGGCAGGAGGACTTCGACCCCAAGCTGGTGGACTGATGCGGGACGCGCTGCGCGCCCTCCCCACGCCCTGCTACGTTGTGGACGAGCGGGCGCTCGTCCGCAACCTCACCGTCCTGAAAGAGGTCAAGGAGGCGGCGGGCTGCAGGATTTTGCTCGCCCAGAAGGCGTTCTCGATGTTCGCGGTGTACCCGCTCATCGGGAAGTACCTTGACGGCACCACGGGCAGCGGGCTGTACGAGGCCAGGCTGGGCCGCGAGGAGATGGGCGGGGAGACCCACGCCTACTCCCCCGCGTACGCGGAGGGGGATTTCGGCGAGATCCTGCGCCTCTGCTCCCACGTCACGTTCAACTCCCTCGCGCAGTGGGAGAGGTTCGGCCAACAGGCGCTGGCCGCGGGGGCCAGCTGCGGCCTTCGCGTGAACCCGGAGCACTCCACCCAGCAAAACCCGCTGTACGACCCGTGCGCCCCGTTCTCGCGCCTGGGCATCCCCGCGTCGCGGTTCCCGCAGAGCCTGCCGGAGGGCGTCGAGGGGCTGCACTTCCACACCCTGTGCGAGCAGGACAGCCCGGCGCTCAAAGAGACCCTCGCCGTGTTCGAGGAGAAATTCGGCCCCTTCATCCCGAGCCTGAAGTGGGTCAACTTCGGCGGCGGGCACCACATCACGAGGGCGGACTACGACCGCGGCCTGCTGGTCTCCCTCGTGCGCGGCTTCCGCGAGAAATACGGGGTCGAGGTGTACCTCGAGCCCGGGGAGGCGATCGCCTACCGGGCGGGGTATCTGATGACGACGGTGCTGGACATCGTGCACAACGGCATGGACATCGCCATCCTCGACGCGTCGGCGTCGTGCCACATGCCCGACGTGCTGGAGATGCCCTACCGCCCGCCGCTCATGGACAGCGGCCTGCCCGGCGAGAAGGCATATACCTACCGCCTCGGGGGGCCCACCTGCCTGGCCGGGGACGTCATCGGGGACTACTCGTTCGACAGCCCTCTCGCCCCGGGGGACCGGCTCCTCTTCGAGGACATGGCCATCTACACGATGGTCAAGAACAACACGTTCAACGGGATTCCCCTGCCCGCCATCGCGCTGCTGCGGGAAGACGGCACGGCGCGCGTGGTGAAGGAGTTCGGGTACGGGGATTTCAAGGGCAGGCTGTCGTAACGGGCTTCCATCTGCGGCCTTGGTCAAAGCAATATAACAAAAACGACGTCCCGTAGGATGCATCCCAACGAGGCGCCGTTTCCCTTTGTCTTGAATACCCTGACTGATTTTCGCGCGTCCCTATGCGCGCCGGTACACCGACACGCTCCCGCCCCGGCACATGAACTCCGCCTCGCCTTTCTCGTCCAGCGTAACCGCGTCCTGGATGTTCCCCGTCACGTCGCGCCATGCGGTGCCGCCGTTGAGCTCGCCCATGCCCATGCGCTTGCGGCCGTCGTCCCCGTTGCTCATCAGCACGACAAGCCCGCTGCCGGGATACCCGGCGTCGCCCAGGCGCACCCAGCCGACGCAGTTCGGGTGGTCGAAATAATCCACCTGCTCGCCGTAGGCTGCCTCCTTGCGCGCCAGCAGCAGCGGGTCCAGCGCGCCCTGCAGCGCGGGCTGCGGCCACGGCCCCCCGACGCCGAAATAGTCGCCCCAGAACAGGCAGGGGTAGCCGTCCCTTCGCAGCAGGATGAGCGCGTAGGCCAGCGGCTTGAACCAGGCGTCCACCCAGCTTTCCAGCGACTGGCCGGGCTGGGAGTCGTGGTTGTCCACGAACGTGGCGACGTTATAGGCGTTCCTGGACAGCAGGGAGCCGTCGAACACCGTCCGCAGGTCGTACTCACGGCCCTTCGCGGCGGCATCGGCGAAGTTGAAGTGCAGCCCCACGTCGAACAGCGCCATCTGGTCGCGGGTCTCCCCGATGTACTCCAGCAGCCTCTCATCATCCCCGAGCCAGTACTCCGCCACGGCGTACAGCGGCTTCCCGGTGCGCAGGCGCATTTCCCGCACGAACATGGAGACGAACGCGGAGCTGATGTGCTTGACCGCGTCCAGCCGCATACCGTCGAACCCCAGCGTCTTGAGGAACCACTCGCCCCAGGCGACGGTCTCCGCGATGACGTCCTTGTTGCGGTAGTCCACGTCCGCGTACATCAGGTAGTCGAAATTCCCTTTTTCGTCGTGCACCCTGGGGGAGAAGCCCTTGTCCTGCCCGACGATGAGGAACACGCCGTCCTCGCCGCTCAGGTCGTCGTGGTCCACCCCGGTGAAGTGCTGGAAGTTCCAGGCGAACCCGCTGTACTGCCCCTGCCGCCCCGGGAACGTGAAGCGCGTCCAGCCCCGGATGTCGTGCGGCTCCGATATGTCCTCCAGCCGGTTCTCCGGGTTGACCTTCACGGCCTGGAACACTTCCGCCTCGTCCGCCCCGGCCTTGTGGTTGAGCACCATGTCGGCGTAGGCCTGGATGCCCTGCTCGTGCAGCGCGTGGATGGTCACCTCCAGCTGCGCGCGCGTGCCGTACTTGGTGCGCACCGCGCCCTTCTGGTCGAACTCGCCCGCGTCCCACAGGTCGTATATCCCGTAGCCGGCATCGCCCGTATCCCGCGCCTTGCAGCAGGGCGGCAGCCACACGCCGCCCACGCCCAGGTGCTTCAGGTGCGGCGCCAGTTCGGCGATCCGGTCCCAGTGGCCACCGTCGTTGGGCAGATGCCACTCGAACGCCTGGAACATCACGAGGTTGGGCGGTGCCTTGCCGTCCCCCTCCACGAGCGGGTTGTGCAGCGGCACCGCCGCCTCCTCCGCCGCTTTCCCGTAGATTTCCTCCACTGCCTCGGGCGGGAGGACGTCCGCGGCCTCCTGGTGGAGCAGCTCCACGTCCGTGAACTCGCTCATATTCCCGTGTCCCCAATCCTTTTCGATGAGGGGAGTGTACCCGCGCGGCATGCCCCGCCGCGCAGGCGCCGGCATGAGGGCCGGGCGGCGGTCAGGCCAGTTTCGCGTACACCTCGGCCAGCGTGTCGTCCTGCCCGACGTTGCCGGGGAAGATCACGTAGGGCATGCCCGGGAACCGGCTTTCCACGCCCGTGCGCCACACCGGCACGCCGGGGTGGACCTGGCCCAGGACCAGCGCCTTGCGCACCCGCAGCGCGTGCACGCCGACGTCGCTGGAGGTGATGCCGCCCTTGGCGATGATGAAGGCGGGCCGCACGGCGAGGCGCGCGACGGCCTCCGTCACCGCCCGGGACACCCGCGCCGAGAAGCGCAGCTTCTCCTCCGGGCCGCCGGGCACGTCCAGGTATTCCCGGCTGGTGTACAGCAGCGCGCCGCCCGCCTTCAGCGCCTCCCCGGCCAGCGTCGCGACCCGCACGATTTCGTCCTCCAGTTCCCCGGGGTCCAGCGCGCGCGCGACGCGGAACTCGACGGCCCGCAGCTCCGGGCGGCGGCCCAGCAGGCATTCCACCTGCCGCGTGGTCCTGCCCACGTGGGAGCCGACGACCACGAGCCCGCCGCCCTCGCCCCGCCCCCCGAAATCGCCCCGGCCCAGCAGCGGGCGGTCCGGCACGCCGCCCAGCACCTTGGGCAGCGCGGCGGCGGTGCGGAACAGGAACCGCTTCCCCCGCGCCATGGCGAGCAGGCATCCCGCGGCGAACGCCCGCAGGTCGCCGTAGGTCACCGCGTTCACGACGGCCTTGCGGAACCCGGATACCTGTCCGAGCTGCGCCGCCACCGCGTCCGGGCCGCCCTCCCGCAGGGTCTCCAGGGATATGTATATGGTGTTCTCCCGCGTGAACAGGCCGCCGGTCTTCTCCTCCACCCACGCCCCCAGGTGGGAGGACGCGTAGCCGAAGGTGCGGTCGCGCGCGAACTCCGTCATCCCCGCGGGGACGAGGCGGTCACCCTCGCGCACGTAGTGCACGTCGCCCATGGTGAAGCGCCCGCCTTCGGGGAAGAACGGGCAAATGATTTCCCCGTCGAACGGGGCTTCGCCCGCGGCCTCGAGGGTCTCGCGCAGCGTATGGGTCTCCAGCGGGAAGTGGCCGCGCAATGTGGAGTCGCTGCGGCTGACAAGCGTGAACGCCTTGCCGGTTTCGCGCGCTGCCTTAAGCACGTTGTGGGCGATGTCCGCGTGCGCCTCCCGGGTTGCGGCGGCGTCCATCGCGCGCGAGTTGGTCAGGATGTAGAACATCCGGCCGTCCTCGCGGAA